>NZ_JBHWUU010000077.1:0-47960 GCF_042737375.1 Streptomyces sp. NPDC060000 | reverse complement strand
GGCCGAATACGGCCCGCCGCCGCCCATGCAGCGAGGCCGCTGGTCGGAACGGTGAGGCTGCCGGTCGGCACGGTGAGGCCGTGAGCCGAGACGGCGGTGCCGGCAGTCGCGACGGCGGTGTCGGCGGTCGCGACGGCGGTGTCGGCGGTCGGGTCGGCGAGGATGTCGGGCGGGATGGCCGGGCCGGCGGGCGACGCGGTGGAAGGGGTCGTGGACGCTGCTCCGCGTTCCGTCGGGGGCGTGGTGGCGCAGGCACAATGGGGTGGTGAACGACGAGCCCATACCCGTCTCCCGCGCCGTCGACCACGGCACCGCCAAGTTGATGCCCGACGTCGACCGGGAGCGGGCCTGGCTGCTGACCGTCGACGGGGCGCCCCAGTCGTACGTCGACCTGGACGAACCGACACATCTGGAGTTCGAGTACGCGCGGCGTCTCGGGCACGTCCTGGACATCGCCGCCGAGCCGGGGCGCCCCTTGACCGTTCTGCACCTCGGCGGCGGTGCGCTCACCCTGCCCCGCTACCTGGCCGCGACCCGGCCGGGGTCCCGGCAGGACGTCGTCGAGTTCGACCGAGGCCTGCTGGAACTGATCGTCGAGCACCTGCCCGTCCCGGCCGGGACCGGTATCTCGGTGCACCCCGCCGACGCGCGGGACTGGCTGGAAGAGGCCCCGGACGACTCGGCGGACGCGCTTGTCGCCGACGTGTTCGGCGGCTCCCGCGTCCCCGCGCATCTGACGTCCCTCGCCTACGCCCAGGAAGCCGGACGGGTCCTGCGTGCCGACGGCGTCTATCTGGCGAACCTCGCCGACGCGGCGCCCTTCGGCTTCCTGCGGTCCCAACTCGCCAACTTCGCCTCAGTGTTCGAGGAACTCGCCCTCATCGCCGAGCCGGCCGTACTGCGCGGCCGCCGGTTCGGGAACGCGGTGCTGGTCGCCGCGCACCGGCCGCTCGACGTGACCGCCCTGGCCCGCCGCACCGCATCCGACGCGTTCCCGGCCCGGGTGGAACACGGCGCCGGACTGCGCCGCCTCATCGGCGACGCCCACCCGGTACGGGACGAGGACGCCGTACCGTCGCCCGAACCACCCGAGGGCGCGTTCGGCATCGGCTGAACGACGGGGGCCACAGCGACGCGGCGAGACCCCCTCCGGCAAGCACCTCACGGACTGGCCTCACGGACCGGTGACGCGGTGACGCGGTGACCCGGTGGCCCGGTGGGTGGCACCGGGCCAGATGTCCCGTCCGTTCGCCGCTAGTTCTGTGTCGGCGTCCCGTGCAACCGTACGGTGCTGAGGATCTGCATGATCGTGGCCTTGGGGAGTTCGTCCTTCACGCCCTTGGCCCCGTACAGGTTCCACGACACGTAGTCGCCGTTGGGGTTCTTGAAGCCGAACGTGATCGCCTTGCCGTCGCTGTCGCACTTGCCCTTCTGGGGCGTGTTGGTCGACTGGGCCCATGCGTAACTGCCCTTGATGCCGGAGGCGGTGGTGTAGGCGGTGGCCTTCTTGTCGAAGGTGAGACTCTTCTTGTCCGGCTCGGTGTAGCCGCCGAACACCCACCAGGCGGGCGTGTTGATGGCGATCTCGTCGGTGGACTTGGCGCCTTCGGCGCCCTTGGAACCGACCACGGCCAGCGCGGTGTCGTCGGTCTTGCCGTCCTTGTCGGAGTCCGTGGAGCACCACTTCGACTTGTACTCGGCCGTGCCCCCCTGAAGGATGCGGTCGTAGCCGTCGGACTTCTTCTTGTCCTCCCACTCGAAACCCTGGCTGAGGCCCGGCGACTGGACCTCCCAGTCCGCCGGTACGTCGAAGGCGATGCCCCACTTGGGGTTCACCACGACCTTCCAGCCGGCGACGGTCGGCTTCTCGGTCTCGTTGCTCCGCGGGTTGTCGTCCGTGCCGGCCGTCGAGGACGCGGAAGCCGACGCGGTGGCGGAGGCGGTGGGGCTCGCGCTGCTCTTGCCCACGTCGTCCGGGTTGTCATCGCCGCCGCCGCCCAGCACCAGGAACCCGGTGACACCGGCGGCCACGACGACGGCCGAGGCCGCGATGATCGCGATCACCTTCGTCCGGCCGCCACCGCCTGCGCCGCCCCCGCCGGGCGGCGGCGTGGGCGCGCCCACGGGCGACGGGGTGCCCCACTGGGGCTGCTGCGCATAGGGGTTGGGTTGCTGGTCCGGCTGCTGCTGGTAGCCGGGTTGCTGATACGGATTCGGCTGCTGGTATCCCGGCTGCTGGTACGGATTGTTCTGCGCCTGCGGGTTCTGCTCTCCCCCGGGCGGCTGCTGCTGTCCTGGCCACATGGCCAGAAACCCTAGTGCCGTCCGGGACACGATTCGGTCACCGCCCCTTGTCAGGGACGTACCGAATCGGGAGTCGGACGGCCGGAACCCGCGAACAGTGCCCCTGATCTTCCGGATTGCGGCATCCGGCACCTCGCGTGCGGCGATCGTCACACCGGTCTGGCCAGTCGAAGCTACTCATAGGTAACATCGAGTGCATGAGCGCAGACCAGATGTCCATCGGCGAGATGCTCGCCGCCACGGTGCCCATGGCCCGGACCCTGCACCTCGAGTTCATCGAGGCCGGTCCGGAGAAGGCCGTGGTCGCCCTGCCCGACCAGAGCGAGTTCCACAACCACGTGGGCGGGCCGCACGCCGGGGCGATGTTCACGCTCGGCGAGTCCGCCAGCGGCGCGATCGTCCTCGCCGCGTTCGGTGACCAGCTGTCCCGCGCCGTGCCGCTGGCCGTGGGCGCCGAGATCGCCTACCGGAAGCTGGCCATGGGTGCCGTCACCGCGACCGCCACCCTCGGCCGCCCGGCCGCCGAGGTCGTCGCGCAACTCGACGCGGGGGAGCGGCCCGAGTTCCCGGTCGCGATCGAGATCCGCCGTGCCGACGGGGCCGTGACCGGCGAGATGACGGTGATCTGGACCCTTCGTCCCAACGGCTGAGCGGCGTCCCCGCGAGGACGACGGCCCCGGCCGCGGCGTACCGCGCCACCGGGGCCCGGTGCGGCGCCACGTGCCCGACGTCACGCGCCCGCACACCACGCGCCCGCCGTCCGGTCCCGCACCCACCCGACACGCGCCGCCCGTGACAGCCGTCGGCGACCCGTCCCGTACGGACGTCGCTCACCCCGTCCGGTACGGACGCCAGGCACAGGTCAGCGACGGGCGGACGTCAGGCGCCGGTCAGGCCACCAAGCGGCCGTCCTCCGTGTCGCCGTCCTCCGTGCCGCCGTCCTTCGCGCCGCCGTCCTCCGTGCCGCCGTCGGCCAGCCCCGCCACGAAATCCTTGAGCCAGGCGACGAACTCCGGTCCCAGGTCGGGCCGATCGCAGGCCAGGCGGACGACGGTGCGCAGATAGTCCGCCTTGTCGCCGGTGTCGTAGCGGCGGCCGGAGAAGATCACGCCGTGCACCGAGCCGTCGGCCGCGAGTTCCTGCAGGGCGTCGGTGAGCTGGATCTCGCCGCCGCGCCCGGGTGCGGTGCGCTCCAGGACGTCGAAGACGGCGGGGTCGAGGACGTACCGTCCGATGACCGCGTACCGGCTCGGCGCGTCCTCGCGCGAGGGCTTCTCCACCAGGCCGGTGACCCGCACCACCCCGTCCTCGCCGGACGGCTCCACGGCCGCGCAGCCGTAGAGGTGGACCTGCTCCGGCGGGACCTCCATGAGGGCGACCACGCTGCCGGCGTACCGGTCGCGGACCTCGAGCATCCTGCTGAGGAGGGTGTCGCGGGGGTCGATCAGGTCGTCGCCGAGCAGTACGGCGAACGGCTGGTCGCCGACGTGGTTGCGGGCGCACAGCACCGCGTGACCGAGGCCCAGCGGGTCGCCCTGCCGGATGTGGTGGATGTCGGCGAGCCGCGCCGGGTCGCGCACCGCGTCCAGCCGCACGGTGTCCCCCTTGGCGGCGAGCGCCTGCTCCAGTTCGAAGGCGTGGTCGAAGTGGTCCTCGATGGCCCGTTTGTGCCGGCCCGTGACCATCAGGACGTCGTCCAGACCGGCGGCGGCCGCCTCCTCGACGACGTACTGGATGGCCGGCTTGTCGACCACGGGCAGCATCTCCTTCGGCGTCGCCTTGGTGGCGGGCAGGAAACGCGTACCGAGACCGGCGGCCGGGACGACTGCTTTGCGGACACTGGATGCGGAGTGGGGGGCGCTCATGCGGGCCATGGTGGCCCACGGGGATGGGAGTACCCCGGGAGTCACATCTGAGATTCCTGTGGGCCGTCCCTGTGTCGGAACGCCCGGCGTCGCCGGGGCTCGAAGTTGGAGATTCCGTGTGCCATCGGGCTTTGCGCGTACACAAGTTGAGCACGGCGGTCCGGGCGCTTTTCGAATGCGGGTGCGGATACCGCCGGTAACTTATCTGAAATTCCCGCACTTTGAACTTGGGTCACTCGAACTCCTTGTTTCCTGTCAGGGGCATGTGCGAAGGTGAGCCTCCCCTTACGGATGGGCAGGATCAGGCCAACGTGCCTGGTCAGGCCAAAGGTACGCACCTATCCCGGCACAGCTTTCCGACACCGTGCTTTTCCGTGCCGTTCGTAGGCTTGGAAGGAAATGGTTCCGTGCAATCCCCCAACCCCCCACGCCCGCCCTACCCGCCCCGCCCCGGCTGGACCCCCGGGGATTCCGATCCGCAACTCGCCGCCCGGCTGGCCGACCGGCCCGCCGACGGCGACGCACGGGTTGGTGCGGTCGCCCTGCTCTTCGCCCGCCACTGGCGCGCAGCTCACGACTACGCGACCATCTGCCTCGCCGGCACCGAGGACACCGCGCGACTCGTGGCCGCCGCCGCGTTCCACGAGGTGCTCGGCCGGCTCGCGGACGGGCGTACCCGAGGCGCGCTGCGTCCCCAACTCCTCGTCGCCGTAAGGGAGACGGTGCGGGAATGGGCCGGTGCCGACGGGGTGGTCGACGTTCTCCCGGAGCTGCGGAAAACCGTCGGCGGCCGCGGACTGCGCGCCGCACGTCCGGGAACCGCCGAAAGGCGTCAACTCGCCGAGCGCTCTTTCCAGTTGCTCCCGGCTGCCTCCCAATGTCTGTTGTGGCATACCGAGGTGGAGGCGGAACCCATATCCGTACCGGCCGGTCTGGCGGGCGTGGACGCCATCTCCGCGACGGCCGCCCTGGAACGGGCGCGGGAACAATTCCGGGCGGGCTGTGTACGCGCCCACCGGGAACTCGCGCCGACGAGTGAATGCCGCTTCTACAACCGGCTCCTCGACATTCCCCTGCGCCGCGGCGGAACCCTGCTGCCCGATGTGCGGCAGCATCTCGCGCACTGCCGCTTCTGCCGGCACGCTGCCGAACAGCTCAGCCATTTCGACGACGGACTGGACGTGTTGCTCGCCGAGACCGTGCTGGGCTGGGGCGCCCGCCGCTACCTCGACTCGCGCCCCGGACTCGCGACCTCCGTCACCGCACCGGCCAGGCCCGCCGCCCAGGGCCTGCCCGTCGGGGGCGGCCGCCACCGCACCACCTCGGCGGGACTGCTCGACCTGCCGGGCCGGCGGCCCAAGGCCGTGCTGCTGGGCGTGGGGCTGACCTCCCTCGCGCTGGTCGCGACCGTCTTCGTGGCCAAGGGCTGGTCCGATGACAACGGTGTCCCCGCTCCCGGGGCCACCTGGGGCGCGCCCGCGGGCGGGACCGGCACCCCGGCCACCGGCGCACGGGGGCGTCCCGGGGCCGCCGACGGCCCCTCGCCCTCCGGATCGCCGTCGGCCGCCACAGCGTCGCGGACCGTCGAGGTCGCGCACGGCACCCTGCGCAGCCCGGACACGGGCCTCTGCCTCGACGCCGCCGGCGGCCTGGCCCGGGCCGGTGCGCCGATCGTCCTCGCGGGGTGCTCTGAGGCCGCGTCCCAGCAGTGGTCGTACCAGGGCGACGGGCTGTTGCGCAGTGCCGCCGATCCGGCACTCTGTCTGGCCGCCGACCCCGGCCACCGGACGACCGCCCTGGCCAACTGCCTGGTGCACGCCGGCGAGACGTTCTTCGACCTCACCGTGGGCGGGGAACTCCTGCTGCGGAGGGACGACGGGCTGGTCGTCGCCCGCGCCGCCGGTAAGCCGGGAGCGCCCGTGGTCGTCGCCGACCGGGACGGTTCCGGCGGACAGCGGTGGGTGTTCGAGACGGCCGCCCCGGCCGCCGCGGTACCCGGTCCGGAGCTGCGGAAGACGGCGGAGCCGACCGGTCCGGGCACACCCGGATCCGCCGAGGACCCGGCCGGTCCGGGCACACCCGGATCCGCCGAGGACCCGGCGCCGCGCGGTGACCGGCCCCTCACGCCGGACACCCCCGCACCCGCCGAAACGGCCCCGGCGGCAACGGAGTTCGAGACGAGGGTCGCCCAGGTGCGGTGCTGCGACCCGTCGCCCGACCCGGTCGACCCGGCGGACCCCGCCACGCTCGTCGACGCACTTCCGGCACCCGCCGAGGTGTCCGACGAGGTGTCCGACGTAGTGGGGAACGTCGTCGCGGACGTGACCCGGTCCCTCGGCCGCTGAGCCGGGAACGACGGAGGGGCCGCCCGGGGGACGGCCCCTCCGTCCGTCTCGTGGAGGACCGCCCGGGACGACCGCCGGGGACGATTGTCGGGGGCGACCGTCCGGGACGACCGCCCGGGACGACCGCCCGGGACGACCGCCGGGGACGACCGTCCGGGACGACCGTCCGGGTCACGACGTGCAGACGTTCCTCAGCTCCGAGGCCGCCTTGTCGATCTCGGCGGAGTCGGGGTGGTCGCCGTCGAGGACGTCCTGGTTGTAGTCCTCGACGGCCTGTTGGAGTTTGTCGACCGCCTTGTCGACCTTGGTGGCGTCCGCGTCGCTGTCGGCCGACCTGTCGTCGATCTTGTCCAGGTTCTTCTCGATGGTGTCGATGGAGTCCTCGGTCCTCGTCGGATCCTCGATGGCGTCCGCTCCGGCCTTGTTGATCGCCGTGATGCTGTCCGTGATGTCGTCGGCGTTCGAGAGGCAGTCGATGGAGTCGTCGAACTCGCAGCCGGTGAGAAGGCCGGCGGTCAGCGCGAGGGCTGCCGCGGCGGTGGCGATGACGGCAGTACGGCGTCCGCGTCGGCGGTTCACGGCCATGGGGGGGGTCCCTTCGGGAACGGTGGGGCACGGTGGTTCGTCCTCCACCACGATCACGTGGCGGGGCCGCCGCCACGAGGGACCGCGCCCCCGGATCCGTGGTGTAGCCCCCTACACCACGGATCCGGGCCGGGTCCGGCCGACCCGGTAGGCTTCCCGGAAGGCAAGGCTGCCCAGGGACGTCTAACGGGAGGAACCCGCGGTGCACGTGCAGGAATGGCTCGACACGGTGCCCGCGGCCGCCGTCTACGCCGTGGTGGGCCTGGTCATCGGTCTCGAGAGCCTCGGCATTCCGCTGCCTGGGGAGATCATCCTGGTGTCGGCCGCGCTGCTCTCCTCCCAGCACGGCGGTATCAACCCCGTCGTCCTCGGCGCGTGCGCCACCGCGGGCGCAGTGATCGGTGACTCCATCGGCTACGCCATCGGCCGCAAGGGCGGGCGTCCGCTGCTCGCGTGGCTCGGCGCCAAGTTCCCCAGGCACTTCAGCGAGGGGCATGTCGCCACCGCCGAGCGGTCCTTCGAGAAGTGGGGCATGTGGGCCGTCTTCTTCGGCCGCTTCGTCGCCCTGCTGCGTATCTTCGCCGGCCCGCTCGCGGGCGTTCTGCACATGCCGTACTGGAAGTTCCTCGTCGCCAACGTCCTCGGCGGCATCGCGTGGGCCGGCGGCACGACGGCGGTCATCTACTACGTGGGTGTCGTGGCGGAGTCCTGGCTGAAGAAGTTCTCGTACCTGGGCCTGGTGGTGGCGGTGCTGATCGGCCTGACGTCGATGCTGATCATCAAGCGCAAGGCGAAGAAGCTGCAGGGTGGGGCCACGCGAGAGGCCGAACCGGAGACCGTGCCCGCCGTCGAGTAGTCCGGGGAGCGGGGCCGGCGTGGAATGCCACGCCCACGCGACGGAGCCGCCCCGGGCAACCGCCTCGGGAAACCGCCCCGGTCTCTGGGACTGACCCGCCTACTCGTGGATCTCCACGTGAGCCTTGGCCAGGTCCGCGTACAGCGTGCCGTTCAGCGTCACACCCTGCCGCTCCTCCTCGCTCAACTCCCGCCTGACCTTGGCCGGCACCCCCGCCACCAGTGATCCCGGCGGGACCTCCATCCCCTGGGGCACGAGCGCCTGCGCGGCGACCAGCGAACCCGCCCCGATCACCGCCCCGTTGAGCACGGTCGCCCCCATCCCGATGAGGCAGTCGTCCCCGACCGTCGCCCCGTGCACCACGGCGTTGTGGCCGACGGACACCCGCTCGCCGATCGTCACGGGAAAGCCGGGGTCGGCGTGCAGCGTCACGTTGTCCTGGATGTTGGCGCTCGCCCGGACGGTGATCCGCTCCACGTCGCCCCGCACGACGGCCCCGTACCAGACGCTCGCGCCCGCCTCCAGCGTCACGTCCCCGATCACCGAGGCCGTCGGTGCCACGAACGCCTCGGCGTCGACCTTCGGTTCCCTGCCGCCGATGCCCACGATCAGCGCCTTGTGCGTCATCACCGTCTCCTCGTGTCGGTCGTATGCCCGCACCGTACGCCACCCGGTGGGGCGAAGATCACAGGGCCGCGGGCCCATGGCCGCACCGCGCGCTGAGTACGGTGAGCGGGTGCCGAAGCCCTGGAACACGTTCTCGTCATGGCGGCGCCGACTGGTGCAGCGCGCCGTCCATGAGGGCTGGGCCTGGGTGCAGCGCACGGGCTCGGTCACCGCTGAGCACCCCGGTCGCTTCCGCTTCGGTTCGATGGGCCCGGGCACCCGGCTCGCCTTCCCGCTCGGCACGGTCTTCGGTGAGCCCTGGATCCACCTCGGCGCGCACTGCATCGTCGGCGAACAGGTCACCCTGACCGCCGGTCTGATGCCCGACCTGGATCTCGGCCCGGACCCGATCCTGCGGCTCGGTGACGGCGTGGTACTCGGCCGGGGCAGCCATGTCATCGCCGACACGACGGTCACCATCGGCAGCGACTGCTACTTCGGTCCGTATGTGTACGTCACGTCCACGAACCACTCCTACGACGATCCGCACGAGCCCATCGGCAAGCAGTGGCCCCGTATGGAGCCCGTGGAGATCGGCCCCGGGTGCTGGATCGGCACAGGAGCCGTGATCCTGCCGGGTGCGCGGATCGGACGGAACGTCGTCGTCGCGGCCGGGGCGGTGGTGCGCGGTACGGTGCCCGACCACTCCGTCGTCGCGGGGGCGCCCGCCAAGGTCGTACGGCGCTGGACGCCCGCCGAGGGGTGGCAGCCGCCGCTGCGCACCCCGGCGCCGGTGCCGATCCCCGACGGGGTCACCTCGGACCAGCTGGTCGCGCTCTCTGAACTGGACGAGGAGACGGCGGCCGCACTGGCCCGGCTGGAGCCGTAGGGCCGGCCCGGCCCATCATGCCGGAGCCGGAGCCGGAGCCGGAGCCGGAGCCGGAGCCGGAGCCGGAGCCGGAGCCGGAGCCGGAGCCGGAGCCGGAGCGGGCCGGACAGGCCCCGGATCAACCCGTCGCCAGCAGCAGTGTGCCCACCAGGGCCAGTCCCGCGCCCGCCGCCTGGACCGCGCGCAGCCGCTCCCGGAGGAACCCGCGCGCGGCGAGGGCGGTCACCACGGGGTAGAGGGATGCGAGCACCGAGGCCACCATGACCGGGCCGTGTTGGGCGGCGACGGCGTAGGTGCCGTTCGCGGCGACGTCGGCGAGACCGACGAACCCGTACGCCGGCAGCGAAGTCCACGGCAGACCGCCCTCGGGCAGCGCGGGCGCCCCGCGCCGGACGGCGACGTACAGCGCCGCGCCGCCCGCGGCCACGTTGGTGACCCGCTGCACGAACAGGGCGAGGAACAGGCCGGTGACCGTGGTGGACGCCTCGGTGATCAGGACGAACACCGTGCCGAACCCGAGCGCCGCGACCAGCGTGAGGAGGACGGCCCGCCGCTGCACCGGGGCGCTCCTCAGCTGCGGGCCGCCCGCCAGGACGACCCCGGCCACCGCGACCGCGATGCCCGCGACCTGGACGAGTCCCGGCCGCTCGCCGAGGACCAGCCCGACGGAGACCGGCACGGCCACGCTCAGGGTGGCCAGGGGGGAGACGACTCCCATGGGGCCGAGCGCCAGCGCCTTGTAGAAGGAGAGCAGGGCCACCGGCCCCACCAGCCCGGCCGCGACCGCGAACCACAGACGGGGACCGGCCTCGCTCCAGCCCCCGGTGGCGACCACGACCGCCCCGAGGACGGCCGCCGCGATCGACTGTGAGACCACGACGACGGTGAGCGCCGGGACCCGTCGCGTGAGCAGCCCGCCGCCGAAGTCGGCCAGACCCCACAGGAGGCTGGTGGCCAGGGCGAAGAGTGCTGTCACGGGGTCCTCGCAGTACAGTTCGGTGCACGATCGGGTGCACCACACCGTAGTGCAGCAAACTTAACCCTGTCATCCAGAATATTGGACTCCGGGACCGCTGGAAACCACCGGAACCCAACGGGGGCGGAGGGGACGGGGCGGGTCCGGACGGACCGGACGGAATTGGACGGAAAGTGTCGGACCTCGAGCTGCTGACCCAGTCCCTGGCGCGCAACGTCAAGCGCTGGCGCACCGAGCGCGGTTTCACCCTCGACGCCCTCGCGGCCCGCGCCGGTGTCAGCCGCGGCATGCTGATCCAGATCGAACAGGCCCGCACCAATCCCAGCCTCGGTACGGTCGTCAAGATCGGCGACGCGCTCGGGATCAGCATCACCACCCTGCTCGACTACGAACAGGGACCGAAGGTCCGCATCGTCCCCGCCGAACAGGCGGTACGGCTGTGGCACACCGACTCGGGCAGCTACAGCCGGCTGCTCGCGGGCACGGAGGCGCCGGGCCCGCTGGAGATGTGGGACTGGCGGCTGATGCCCGGCGAGAGCAGCGGCTCGGACCCGCACCCGCTCGGCACGGTCGAGATCGCCCACGTCACGGCGGGTGAACTCACCCTCACGGTGGACGGCACGCAGTATCGCGTCCCGGCCGGCGCGAGCGTCACCTTCGAGGCCAACGCCGCGCACATGTACGGCAACCGGGGCGACGTCCCGACGGAGATGGTGCTGACCGTCTCGGTGCCGCCGCCCGTGCACTGAGGCGGCCTCCGGGGGCCGTCAACCGGCTGTTGGCGTGCGGTCGTGCGTGCACCCGTCGGCAACTTCGACACCGCCGTCCCCCAGTGGGCAGCGGGCGCCGGCGCGGGAAGCTGCTGGTCCCGGGCAACGCGTTCGCCGAACTGCCGGGCGCGGTGGTGCTGGAGGGGCTGGGCGTCGCCTGACCGCTCGACCCGAGCCGCCCGGCCTCCGGGCGCCGGCCTCAGGCCGCCGTGTGATGGGCGAGGGCCAGATGCGGGTCGTCCTCGCCCGGCACCGGTGCCGGATCCGCGTGCACCAGCGCGGCCGTCAGGCGCGGTACGGCGTGCAGCAGGGCGTGTTCGGCCGCCACGGCGATCCCGTGCGCCTGGCGTACCGTCGCCTCGCCGTCCACGACGACCGCCACCTCGGCCCGCAGCCGGTGTCCGATCCAGCGCAGCCGCAACTCGCCGACCCCGCGGACCCCTTCGACCTCTCGCAGCGCCTGCTCGGCCCGGTCGACCAGTGCCGGGTCGACGGCGTCCATCACCCGCCGGAACACCTCGCGCGCCGCGTCCCGCAGGACCAGGGCGATCGCCGCCGTGATCGCCAGCCCCACGACCGGGTCCGCGAGTTGCCAGCCCAGCGCCGAGCCGCCCGCGCCCACCAGCACCGCCAGCGAGGTGAAGCCGTCCGTGCGCGCGTGCAGCCCGTCCGCGACCAGCGCGGCCGAGCCGATCGAACGGCCGACCCGGATGCGGTACCGCGCGACCCACTCGTTGCCCGCGAAGCCGGCCAGCGCCGCCACGGCGACCGCGCCGACCTGCTCGACGGGGCGCGGGTTCATCAGCCGCTCGACCGCGGTCCATCCCGCGAAGGCCGCCGACGCGGCGATCGTCAGCACGATCGCGATGCCCGCCAGGTCCTCCGCCCGCCCGTAGCCGTAGGTGAAGCGCCGGGTGGCCGCCCGGCGGCCCAGTACGAACGCGATGCCCAGCGGTACGGCCGTCAGCGCGTCCGCCGCGTTGTGCACCGTGTCGCCGAGCAGCGCCACCGACCCGGACAGTACGACCACCACCGCCTGCGCGACGGCCGTCAGACCCAGCACCGCCAGCGAGACCCACAGCGCGCGCATGCCCCGGGCCGAGGACTCCAGGGCCGGGTCCAGCTTGTCGGCGCTCTCGTGCGAGTGCGGGGTGAGGAGGTGGGCGACGCGACGGCGCACGCCCGGGGAGGAGGGAGGGGAGTGGTGGTGCGGGTGCTCGTGGGCGTGCTCGTGGTGGGGCCCGCGGTCGTGCCGGTGCCCGTGCTCGTGGTCGTGCCGCTCGCTCACGTCGGTCCCTTCCGGTGCGCCGAGGTGGACGCGCGTCCGCCCACACCGCCATTATGTGCGTATGAGCGCACGCATGCACCTGTCATCTGCACACCATGCGCACCCGCGCACCCCCGGCGAGGAGCAGTTCGCCCTCGCAGCAGAGGTCCTCGCCCTGCTCGGCGACCGCACCCGGCTCACCCTGCTGCACGCGCTGACCTCCGGCGAGGCCGACGTCACGACGCTGACGCAGGCGTGCGGAGCGGCCCGGCCGGCGGTGAGCCAGCATCTGGCGCGGCTGCGGCTGGCCGGACTCGTGAGCACCCGCAAGGAGGGCCGCCGGGTGATCTACTCGCTCTCCGACGGCCATCTGCGCCGCCTGGTGGACGAGGCGCTGAACGTGGCGGACCACCGGCTCGGGGACGAACCGGTGCACGACTGACCCGACCGGCTCAGTAGTGCTCGGCCGTTCCGAGGTACTGCTCCGCGAACGCGGCAGCGGCGGAGGGAGACGTGAACAGGCGGCGCAGCCGGGCGAACGTCGTACCCGCGCGGAACGAGTCGTCGGCCGCGCACCCGTGATAGACCTCGGACAGCCACTGCGAGAACTCCTGGTAGTCCCACACCCGGCGCAGACACGCCTGCGAGTAGCCGTCCAGCCCGTCGTCGCCGCCGTCGAGATGGGCCACCAACGCGTCGCCGAGCAGGAACGCGTCGTGCAGGGCGAGGTTCATGCCCTTCGCGGCGATCGGCGCGACGAGATGGGCCGAGTCCCCGGCCAGGAAGAGCCGCCCGTACGTCATCGGCTCGACCACGTAGTCGTGCAGGTCGAGCACGCACTTCTCGATCAGCCGCCCCTCGGTGAGCGGCGGGGCCCCCGCGCCCTCGAGACGCTGGTGCAGTTCGGACTAGACCGATCCTGGCCCGCTCCGGCACCAGCGCGGCCCGGCTGACTCCGCGCGCTCCGTCGGCGCCGACGACGAAGTCACAGGTCAGCAGCTGCCGTTCACCGGTGTCCCGGCAGGTGTACGAAACCGAAGGGCGGGCCGTCCCGAGGTCGTGCAGCTCGACGTCGCGCACCGAGAAGCGGGCGTCGCCGCCACGTACGTCGGCGTACTCGCGCACGAGGTCCGTGACGAGCAACGGCTGGGGATACACCCAGTGGTGATGACCCGTCAGGTTTGTGTAGGAGAAGCGGTGGCGCTCGCCGCCGAAGCGGAACTCGCACGCGGAGTGCCGCTGGGCCCGCGCCAACAGGTCGTGGGCCAGACCGCGTTGCCGCAGTCCCTGGACGGCCCACTCCTCGATGACACCGGCGCGTGGCCGCCGCTCGATGGACTCACGGCTCTCCGTCTCCAGGACGACACAGTCGAGGGACGCGGCCCGCAGGATGTTGCCGACGGTGAGACCTGCGGGGCCCGCGCCCACGACGACGACCGGAGTGTGGTGGGCGGAAGGGGAGTCGGTGGTCACCCGCACATTATGGGCGGGCCCTCGAACGCGGCCGGGAGGCCGCGGCCCGTCAGCCCAGTCGGGGGATCTCGATCGCCGGGCAGCGGTCCATGACCATCTCCAGGCCCGCGGCCCGGGTACGGTCGTAGGCCGCCTCGTCGACGACGCCGAGCTGGAACCACACCGCCTTCGCGCCCTTGGCGACCGCCTCGTCGGCCACGGCGCCCGCGAGTTCGCTGTTGACGAAGACATCGACGACGTCCACCGCGAAGGGGATGTCCGCGAGGGAGGCGTATCCCCGCTCACCGTCCACCGTCTCCGCCTTCGGGTGGACGGGGACGACCCGCTTGCCGAAGCGCCGGAGCACCTCGGCGACTCCGTGGGCCGCACGCCCCCGGTTCGTCGACAGGCCCACCACGGCCCAGGTGTCGCCGAGCCCGGTGAGGATCTTCCGGATCGCTGCCTCGTCGCCGTACACCGGCGGCCTCCTTGGGGTCGGAAAGGAACGGTCGACGACCACAACAGCTCGCGCCGGACCCTGATTCCTGTCCCTGCCTGCGAAGTCGCGCCCGCCCGCCTAGGCTCGCCTCGTGCTGCGCATCATCGACGCCCGAACCGGCGAACCCGTCGTCGCCGCCCCTGTCCGCCGTGGCCCGACCCGTGTGGAGGCGCATGCCTCGGGGTACGGCGCCGGGTCGCTGCGGATCCTTCTCTTCGCCGACCTGCTCGTCCGCGCGCTGGAACTCGGCGGCACGCCCGTCTGGGCGCTGCTGTCCGGCGAACGCGACCAGGCGGAACTCAGGGCGGGTGCCAGAGCCCTCGGCACGCACCCCTTCGAGGACGGCCGCGACCTCGGCGCGGGTGCCGGAGTGGGCCAGGCGCAGATCCTGCACGTGGTGGCGGAGGGCGGCCCGGCCCCCGACGGGGTGCGGGTCGCCGTGGCGCCGGCGCAGGGGGCGGTGCCCGGGGGACCGGGGGCGGACCGGGTCTCCGGGGAACCGGACACCGACCCCGCCGTCCTGCGTCTCGCGCTTCTCTCCCGGCCCCGCACCGAGCCCCTGCGGCTCGACGAGGACGCGCTGGGCGAGGCCCGTGACGCCCTCGCCCGCTGGCGGCGAGCCGTCGCCGACTGGGCGCGGCGGCCCTCGCGACCGGTCCCCGAGGAGCTGCGCGGACGGCTGCGCGCCGCCTGGGAGGACGACCTGGACCTGCCCGAGGTGCTGCGGGTCCTGCGGTGGGTGGAGGACGCCGGCGCCGAGCTGCCGGACGGCGCCCGCTTCGAGACGTACGCCTACGCCGACCGTCTTCTCGGCCTCGACCTCTTGCGCGACGTGGGAGCCTCGGCGTGAACGGGCCCGGCGGCGGGACCCCGCCGCGAAGGCTGGTGGTGCTGCGGCACGCCAAGTCGGCCTGGCCGCAGGGCGTGCCCGACCATGAACGGCCGCTCGCCCCGCGCGGCCGCCGGGACGCGCCGGCGGCGGGCCGCGCGCTCGCCGGGGCCGGCTGCCTCCCGGACCTGGCCCTGTGCTCCACCGCGGCCCGCGCCCGCGCGACCTGGGAGCTGGCCGCCGCCGAATGGGGCGCCCCGCCCCCGGTGCGCTTCGACCCGCGGCTCTACGGCGTCGACGTCCCCGGGATCCTGGAGGTCGTCCACGAGACGCCCGCCGAGGTCGGGACGCTGCTGCTGGTCGGGCACAACCCCGGCCTCGAGGAACTGGTCCTCGACCTGGCCGGAGACAGTCTGGACGGCGCTCTGGACGAGGTGCGGCTGAAGTTCCCGACCTCGGCGATCGCCGTCCTGGCCTGGTACGGACCCGGCTGGTCCGCCCTGACCCCGGGCACGGCCCTGCTGACCACGATGACCGTGCCGAGAGGCCGCAGGCCGCACGAGGAGGACTAACCGACGTGCACGCGCGGCCGGCGCTCCGGCTCGGTCTCCGCGCGGCGCAGCACCTCACGGGTGACCGGGGCGACCTCGCCGTCGCCGAAGACCAGGAAGCGGATCAGATGGCTCACCGGGTTCCCCTCGGTCCAGCTGAAGTACGCGTGCGGCACCTGCCCGGTGCGGTCGCGCAGCGCCAGCAGGACCGCGGCGATGGCGTTGGGCACCGTGGGACCGGAGACGCGCAGCCGGCGGACCCCGTGCTTCTCGTCGCCGCGCACCGTGATGTCCGCGGTGAAGTCGGAGGAATCCCGCACGAACACCTCCAGGAAGAGCACCGGGCCGCCGCCGGCGATCGGGGTGTGCTCGCGCTGGTCCCACTCCTTGGCGCGGTACGCGCGTGTGCTGTGTTCCCGCGGCTCGTTCGCGATGAGCTGGAGCGGCCCGCGCCGCGCGGCCTCGTCGACGAACCGGGCCGCTGTCTCGTCGAAGGAGACCTCGGCGGCGCGCAGCTCGAAGGCCCGGCGCACCCGTGAGCCGAACGACGTGACCAGGATCGCGAAGATGAAGATCGCCGCGATTTTGATGCCGTCCGGCCGCTCGATGACGTTCGCCACGAGTGTGTAGGCGAAGACGGCAGTGATCACGCCGAAGCCGAGTGTGGCCCGGCGGTGGCCGTGCCGGTGGACGGCCACGGTCGACGCGAACGCAGCCGACAGCATCAGCACCAGCACGCCGGTCGCGTAGGCGCCGCTCTGGTCGTCGACGTTCGCGTTGAACCACAGGGTGATGAAGACGGCGGCCGCCATGAACACCAGCACCAGGGGCCGCACCGCGCGCGTCCACTCCGGCGCCATGCCGTAGCGGGGCAGATAGCGCGGGACGAGGTTCAGCAGACCGGCCAGCGCGGAGGCGCCCGCGAACCACAGGATCGTGATCGTCGAGACGTCGTAGACCGTGCCGAAGGCCTCGCCCAGATGCTCGTGCGCGAGGTAGGCCAGCGCCCGCCCGTTCGCGGGGCCGCCGCTCTCGAAGTCGTCCTGCGGGATCAGGATCGTCGTCGCCAGACTGGACAGCAGCAGGAAGCAGCTCATGATCAGCGCGGCCGTGGTGAGCAGCTTGCGGGTGTCCCGCACCCGCCCCCGCGGTTCCTCGTACGTGTCCGTCGGATCACCCGTGACCTGTGGCATCACCGCCACCCCGGTCTCGAAGCCGGACATGCCGAGCGCCAGCTTCGGGAAGACCAGCACGGCCACGCCGAGCATGGCCCACGGCGAGGAGTGCTCGGCGGTCATACCGTCGGTCCAGTCGCCGATCCGCACGGGGTGCGTGAAGATCTCCCAGGCGGAGACCCCGAGCACCACGACATTGAGCACGAGGTAGGCCGCGACCAGGGGCACCGCGATGCCGATGGCCTCCCGGAAGCCCTTGAGGAACACCGCGCCCAGGGCGCCCACCAGCACCAGGGTGATCCACTCGTTGCCGGTGGCCATCCAGTGCGGGGCGAACGGGTTCTCCACCACGTGCGCGGCCGCGTCCGCGGACGACAGGGTGATCGTGATCATGAAGTCGGTGGCCGCGAACCCCAGCAGCACCAGCACGAGGATCTTCCCCGACCACCACGGCAGCAGCCGCTCCAGCATCGCGATCGACCCCTCGCCGTGCGGGCTCTCGTGCGCCACCCGGCGGTACACGGGCAGAGCGCCCAGCAGGGTCAGCGCGATCAGCACGAGCGTCGCGAGCGGGGACAGCAGACCGGCCGCGAGGGCGGCGATGCCGGGTTGGTAGCCGAGCGTGGAGAAGTAGTCGACACCGGTCAGGCACATCACCCGCCACCACCGGTGCCCTTCCTGCTCCTCGTCCGGCGTGGCGTGCGGACCCGGATGGCGGGCGGTCTGCTCGCTGAGCCCCTCCAGGAGCCAGGCGCGCCACCGGGAGGACGGCGGACCGGAGCTGTTCTCCTGCACCCGGGTGCCGGTCATGCCGCACGCTCCCTGCGATCGGTCGAGTCATGGTCCACGGTCACCGCCCTTGGTTACCCCGCACATCGTCGCCCGCACCTGTGACGACGGCTACTTCGCGATCACCGCATAGGCTGGCCCGATGCAGGACGAGTACCGCACGGTCGCCCACGCGGGCGTGCACGAGACCGAGGTCAACCGCTCCCGCTTCCTGTGCGCCCTCGCCCCGGCCGCCACCGAGCGGGAGGCCCAGGAGTTCATCGCGTCCGTCCGCAAGGAGCACGCCGACGCCACCCACAACTGCTGGGCGTACGTCGTCGGCGCGGACGCCTTCGTCCAGAAGGCGAGCGACGACGGCGAACCCGGCGGCACGGCGGGCGTCCCGATGCTCCAGATGCTGCTGCGCCGCGACATGCGGTACGTCGTCGCCGTCGTCACCCGCTACTACGGCGGGGTCAAGCTCGGCGCGGGCGGCCTCATCCGGGCGTACGGCGGGGCGGTCGGCGAGGCCCTCGACACCCTCGGCACGCTCACCCGCCGCCGCTTCCGCCTGGCCACGGTGACCGTGGACCACCAGCGGGCCGGCAAGGTCCAGAACGACCTCCACTCGACGGGACGCGCGGTCCGGGACGTCCGCTACGGCGAGGAGGTCACCATCGAGATCGGCCTGCCGGACGCCGACGTGGACGCCTTCCGCGCGTGGCTCGCGGACGCGACGGCGGGGACGGCACGCTTCGAGCTGGGCGGCGAGGCCTACGGGGAGGCGTGAGCCGCGACCCCCGATCCGTGACGCGCGATGACCCGCGCCGCGCGACCCGTGATGAGTGACACGTGACGCGGTGAGCGAATCGGTAGGTGAAATGTCCGTAATGACCGTTTGTGTCGGTCGGCATGACGGTGCGATACGGGAGTAACCGCCCGTGCTGTCGGACCCGGCCGTTAGTCTCGGGGATCATGAGGCTCCTGCACACTTCCGACTGGCATCTCGGCCGGGCGTTCCACCGGGTGAACATGCTCGGCGCCCAGGCCGGGTTCATCGGTCACCTCGTCGCGACCGTGCGGGAGCGCGAGGTCGACGCGGTGCTCGTGTCGGGAGACGTGTACGACCGCGCGGTGCCGCCGCTGGCCGCGGTCGAGCTGTTCGACGACGCCCTGCACCGGCTCGCCGGCCTCGGCGTGCCCACGGTGATGATCTCCGGGAACCACGACTCGGCCCGCCGGCTCGGGGTCGGTGCCGGGCTCATCGGACGCGCCGGCATCCACCTGCGGACGGATCCGACGGCGGCGGGGACGCCGGTGATCCTCCAGGACGCCTTCGGCGAGGTCGCCTTCTACGGCCTGCCCTATCTCGAACCCGCCCTGGTGAAGGACGAGTTCGGCGTCGAGAAGGCCGGCCATGAGACCGTGCTGGCCGCCGCGATGGACCGGGTCCGCGCCGACCTCGCCGCACGCGCGCGCGGGACGCGTTCCGTCGTCCTCGCCCATGCCTTCGTCACCGGCGGTGAGCCCAGCGACAGCGAGCGGGACATCACCGTCGGCGGGGTCGCCTCGGTGCCCGCAGGGGTCTTCGACGGCGTCGACTACACCGCCCTCGGGCACCTCCACGGCTGCCAGACCATCACCGAGCGGGTGCGCTACTCCGGCTCCCCGCTGCCGTACTCCTTCTCCGAGAGCGAGCACCGCAAGACCATGTGGCTCGTCGACCTCGGGGCCGGCGGGGAGGTCGAGGCCGAGCGGATCGACTGTCCGGTGCCGCGCGCGCTGGCCCGCGTCCGCGGCCCCCTGGAGGAGCTGCTCGCCGATCCCGCCCTCGCGCGCCACGAGGATGCGTGGGTCGAGGCGACACTCACCGACGCCGTCCGCCCGGCCGACCCCATGGCCCGCCTCACCCAGCGCTTCCCGCACACGCTCAGCCTCGCCTTCGCCCCCGAGCGCGCGCCCGACGGCCCCGGCGAGTCGTACGCCCGGCGCCTCGCCGACCGCAGCGACCAGGAGATCGCCGAGGATTTCGTGGCCCATGTGCGCGGGGCAGGACCCGACGCACGCGAGCAGGACGTGCTGCGGGACGCCTTCGACGCGGTGCGCGCGGACGACGTGGTTCGGGAGGTGGCGCGGTGAGGCTGCACCGGCTCGAGTTGACGGCCTTCGGCCCCTTCGGCGGCTCCCAACGCGTCGACTTCGACGAGCTCTCCGCCGCCGGGCTCTTCCTGCTGCACGGACCGACGGGCGCCGGCAAGACCTCCGTCCTGGACGCCGTCTGCTACGCGCTGTACGGCTCCGTACCCGGCGCCCGGCAGAGCGGCCAGGGCCTGACCCTGCGCAGCGACCACGCGGCGCCCGGCACCCGTACCGAGGTCACCCTCGAACTCACCGTCGCGGGACGCCGGCTGGAGATCAGCAGGCAGCCGCCCTGGGAGCGGCCCAAGAAGCGCGGCACGGGCACGACGGTCGACAAGGCGCAGAGCCTGCTGCGCGAGCACGACGCGGTCACCGGGGCCTGGAAGAACCTCAGCCGCTCCCACCAGGAGATCGGCGAGGAGATCACCCAGCTGCTCGGCATGAGCCGCGAGCAGTTCTGCCAGGTCGTGCTGCTGCCCCAGGGCGACTTCGCCCGATTCCTGCGGGCCGACGCCGAGGCGCGGGGCCGGCTGCTCGGCCGCCTCTTCGACACCCGGCGGTTCGCCGAGGTCGAGAAGCGGCTCGTCGAGCGCCGCCGCACCACAGAGGCACAGGTGCGCGCGGGCGACTCCGCCCTGCTCGCCGACGCGCACCGGATGCAGCAGGTGGCCGGGGACGCCATGGAGCTGCCCGACCTCGCCCCGGGTGAGCCGGGGCTGGCCGAAGCGGTGCTGGCCGCGGCCGCCGTCGCCCGCAGCACCTCCCGCGAGCTGCTGACCACCGCCCACTGCGGCCGCCTGGCGGCCGAGTCCGCGCAGGCCGCCGCCGAGCGCACCCTTGACGACGTACGCGAACGGGCCCGCCTCCAGCGGCGGTTCGCCGAGGCACGCGAGCGGGCGGAGGCACTGGAGGAGCGGTCCGGCGCCCATCGGGACGCGCAGGCGCGGATGGAGCGGGCGCGCAAGGCGGAGTCGGTGGCGCCCGCGCTGGAACTGCGCGAGACCGCCGACGCCGAGCACACCGGGGCGGCCACCCGCGCGGTACGCGCGCGTGACCTGCTGCCGCGGCGGTTCGCGGACGCCGGAGCCGCCGGGCTCGCCGCCGCCGCCCGCCGGACCGCCGAGGAACTGGGCGGGCTGGAGTCGGCGCGCCGCGGCGAGCGGCGGCTGACCGACCTCGTCGCCGAACGGGCCGACCTGGACCGGCGGGAGCGGGACGACGAGGACGTCCTGACGGAGACCGAGGCCTGGCTCGCCGGCTGGGACGTCCTCCGCTCGGATCTGCGGGCGCGCGTGGAGTCCGCCCAGGAGGCCGCCACCCGCGCCGAACAGCTCGACGGCCGACGCGAGCCCGCGCAGCGGCGCCTGAGGGCCGCCCGGCGGCGCGACGAGCTGGCCCGCGACCTGGAGGCCGGCCGGCGCAAGGCCCTCACCTCCCAGGAGCAGGCACAGACCGCCCGCACGCACTGGCTCGACCTGAAGGAACAGCGCCTGAACGGCATCGCCGCCGAACTGGCCGCCACCCTCGCCGACGGGACACCCTGCGCCGTCTGCGGCGCCACCGAGCACCCCGCGCCCGCCCGCAAGGTCGCGGGACACGTCGACCGCGAGGCCGAGGAGCGGGCGCTCACCGCCTCCCGGCGCGCGGAGGAACGGCACGCCCAGGACGAACGCGATCTCGGCCTCGTACGGGAGGCGCTCGCGGCCGCCACCGCCGAGGCGGGCGACGCCCCGGCGGACCGGCTCGCCGCCGAGGCGCAGGAGGCCGAGGAGAACTACGCGCAGGCCCGCCGGGACGCCTCCGCGCTGCACCCCGCGCGCGAGGAGCTGCGCCAGGCCGAGCAGGAGCACGACCGCCGCACGGCGGCACAGCGCGAGGCCTCGGTGCGGGCCGCCTCCAGGGTGGGCCACCGGGACCGCCTGGAGCGCGAACGGGCCGTGCTGGAGGAGGAGTTGACGCAGGCCCGGGGCAGCGCGGCCAGCGTCGCCGCGCGGGCGGCCGAACTGGAGGAGCTGGCGGCCCGGCTCACCGACGCGGCCGACACCGCCCGCCTCGCCGAGGAGAGCGCCGAGCGTCTCAAGGCAGCCGACGGACGCCTCGACGAAGCCGCGTTCCGGGCCGGCTTCGACACCCCCCGGGCCGCCGCCGACGCCCTCCTCGACGACAGCGCCCACCGTGAGCTGCAACGAAGGCTGGACGCCCGGCAGTCCGAGGAGGCCGCCGTACGGGCCGTCCTGGCCGAACCCGACACCGTGGCGGCCGTCCGGCAGCCGCCCGCCGACCTCGCGGTCGCGGAACGGTCGGCGGCCGCCGCGGCCGAGCGGCTGCGCACGGCCGCCTCCGCGCAGGACGCCGCCGCCCGCCGCTGCGCCGAACTCGACCAGCTCTCCGTACGCGCGAGCGACGGCGTACGCCGGCTCGGGCCGCTGCGCGAGGAGTACGACCGGGTGGCCCGGCTGGCCGGTCTCACCTCCGGCACCTCCGCCGACAACGAGCGCAGGATGCGCCTGGAGGCGTACGTCCTGGCCGCCCGCCTCGAGCAGGTGGCCGCCGCCGCGACCGCGCGGCTGCAGCGCATGTCCTCGGGGCGTTACACCCTCGTCCACTCCGACGACCGGGCCGGGCGGGGCCGCAGCGGGCTGGGACTGCACGTCGTCGACGCCTGGACCGGGCGCGAGCGGGACACGGCCACCCTGTCGGGCGGCGAGACGTTCTTCGCCTCGCTCGCCCTCGCCCTCGGCCTCGCCGACGTCGTGACCGACGAGGCGGGCGGGGTGCGCCTCGACACCCTCTTCATCGACGAGGGGTTCGGCAGCCTCGACGACCAGACGCTGGACGAGGTCCTCGACGTCCTCGACTCGCTGCGCGAACGCGACCGCAGTGTCGGCATCGTCAGCCATGTGGCCGACCTGCGCCGTCGGATCCACGCCCAGCTGGAGGTCGTCAAGGGCAGAACGGGATCGGTGGTGCGGCAGCGGGGCTACCGGCCCAGTGGCCGCCGGGGGAGCGGCGAGGAGTAGACGACGCTGGTCGTCACCGAACCCAGCGCGCCGATCTTGCCCGACACCTCCTCCAGATGCCGCATCGAACGGGCGGTGACCTTGATGACGAAGCAGTCGTCGCCCGTCACATGGTGGGCCTCCAGGATCTCCGGCGTGACGGCCACCAGATCGTGGAACGGCTTGTAGTTGCCGTTGGGATAGCGCAGCCGCACGAAGGCCAGGATCGGCAGCCCCAGCCGCTCGGGGTCCACCACGGCCGCGTACCCCTGGATGACGCCCGCCTCCTCCAGCCGCCGCACCCGCTCGGTGACGGCGCTCGCCGACATCGCCACGGCACGCGCCAGGTCGGCGAAACTGGCCCGGCCCTCGCGCTGGAGGACCTCGAGAATGCGCCAGTCGGTGGCGTCCGGGGAATACGCGGTCATGAGCGACAGATAGCAGGGGAATCCCCGGCAAGGCAAGGTCCAGGCCGGGGAATGCCTCTTCAGGGAAGCGTTCACCCGTCATAGATTTCTGGACATCGAAAGCGGTGACCAGCCGGAACACCGCCAGCGGAAAGGCGTGCGATGAGCCCTGCGACCACCCCGACCACGATCGGTCCCGTCCTGCGCGTCGCCCCGGCCGCCCCGGTCGAGGCCGCCGCCCACTTCCGGGCGAGCCTCGCCTTCCACGCCGACGTGTCCGACGTGGCCGCCTCCCTCGCCGCCGGCGGTGACCCCGGCTTCGTCGTCCTGGACTCCCGCTCCACCGAGTCCTGGGACCAGGGCCACGTCCCGGGCTCCGTCCACCTGCCCACCGCGCTCATCCCCGGGCAGGCCGCACAGCTCCTCGACCGGAACGTGCCGGTCGTCACGTACTGCTGGGGCCCCGGCTGCAACGGCGCCACCCGCGCGGCCCTGGCGCTCGCCGAACTCGGCTACCAGGTAAAGGAGATGCTCGGCGGATTCGAGTACTGGGTGCGCGAGGGCTTCGCGTACGAGACCTGGGAGGGCCGCGAGCGGCGCGACGCAGATCGGCTCACGGCGCCTGTCGGTGCGGAGAACTGCGGCTGCTGACAACCAGGTTGGGGACCGGGCTGCGCTCAGTCGCTGCCCGGTCCCCAACCGTGCCTCAGAGCCGGGCCAGCTCGTCCACCAGGTCGTCCAGGCCCAGCGAGCCCTGTGAAAGGGCCGCCATGTGCCAGGACTTGAGGTCGAAGGCGTCGCCGTGGCGCTCGCGTGCCTTCTCCCGGCCCAGCAGCCAGGCCCGCTCGCCGAGCTTGTAGCCGATCGCCTGGCCGGGCATGGTCAGATAACGGGTCAGCTCGCTCTCGACGAAGTCCGCCGGGCGGCTGCTGTGCCCGCCGAAGAACTCCTGGGCCAGCTCCGGGGTCCAGCGCTCGCCCGGACGGAAGGGCGAGTCCGCGGGGATCTCCAGCTCCAGGTGCATGCCGATGTCGACGATCACCCGGACCGCACGCATCATCTGCGCGTCCAGGTAGCCGAGCCGCTGCTCCGCGTCCGTGAGGAAGCCGAGCTCGTCCATCAGCCGTTCCGCGTACAGCGCCCAGCCCTCGCAGTTGGCGCTGACGAATCCGACGGAGGCCTGGTAGCGCGACAGGTCCCCGGCGACGTGCGCCCACTGCGCCAGCTGGAGGTGATGGCCGGGAACGCCCTCGTGGTACCAGGTGGAGACGAGGTCGTAGACCGGGAACCGGGTCTGTCCCATCGTCGGCAGCCAGGTACGGCCCGGCCGCGAGAAGTCCTCCGTCGGGGGCGTGTAGTACGGGGCGGCCGCGCCGCCGGGCGGGGCGATCCGCGACTCCACCTGCCGTACCCGCTCGGCGAGTTCGAAGTGGGTGCCGTCGAGCTTCTCGATCGCCCGGTCCATCAGGCCCTGCAGCCAGTCGCGGACCTCGTCGACGCCCTCGATGTGCCTGCCGTGCTCGTCGAGGTGGGCCAGCGCCGCCCAGGGGGTCTCCGCGCCCGGCAGGATCTTCTCGGCCTCCTGCTTCATCTCCGCGAGCAGCCGGTGGTACTCCGCCCAGCCGTACGCGTACGCCTCGTCGAGGTCGAGGTCGGTGCCGTTGAAGTAGCGGGAGCAGCGGGCGTAGCGCTCCCGGCCGATGGTGTTCGGCGCGCCCTCGATCGTCGGCGCGTACACGTCGCGCATCCAGTCCCGCAGCTCCACGACGGCCGCGGTCGCCGCACGGGCGGCCTCGTCCAGCTCCGGGCGCAGCGCGTCCGGCCCGGTGGACACGAAGTCCTCGAACCAGCCGTGGCCCTCGCCGTCCGTGTCCGACCACTCGGTGAGCTGTCCGACGAAGGTGGCGGTCGGGCGCGGTGCCGCGTACAGCTTGCGCTCCAGACCGAGCGCCAGGGACTCCCGGTAGCCCGCGAGGGCCGCCGGCACCGCGCGCAGCCGCTCGGCGACCGCCGACCAGTCCGCGGCGGTCTGCGTGGGCGTCACGGTGAACACCTCGCGCACGTGATGCGGAGGGGTGGCCATGTTGCCCACGGCGCGCAGCCCCTCGTCGGCGTCGTGCACGGCGAGTTCGGCGGTCAGGCGCTCGCGCAGCAGGCGCGCGCACCGGCGCTCGATGTCACTTTCCGCACCGGGCCTCCGTTCCGCCTCGTCGAGCCTGGCCAGGGTGTCCCGCGCGAGTTGCGCGAGCGCCTTCTGGCCGGTGGGCGAGTAGTCGGGCAGACGGCTCGAACTCTGCTGCACACCGAGGTAGGTACCGGTCACCGGGTCGAGGGCGATGAAGTCGTCGACATACGCGTCGGCGACCTCGCGGGGAAGCGGATTGTTGGTGTGTGACATGCGCCCCATCCTCGTACGAGGCGGTGGCGCACGTCACGCCGTTTGTCCCGAAGCCGTCGGCGGCAGCAGCGGTCCGCACTCCCACTGCTGGAAGATCAGCCGGGTCTCGACCCGTGCCACCTCCCGGTGTGCCGTGAACTCGTCGAGCACCAGCCGCTGCAGGTCGGCCATGTCCGCGACGGCGACATGGACGAGGTAGTCGTCCGGCCCGGTGAGGTGGAAGACGGTGAGCGCCTCCGGCAGGGTCCGGATCCGCTCCACGAACGGTCCCACCAGCTCCCGGCGGTGCGGCCTGACCTGTACCGACAGCAGCGCCTGGAGACCACGCCCCAGTTTGGCCGGATCGAGCCGCAGCTGGTGGCCGAGGATCACGCCCGAGCGGCGCAGCCGGGTCACCCGGTCAAGGCACGTCGACGGCGCGACACCGACCTGCGCCGCGAGGTCGCGGTAGGTGGTCCGGGCGTCGTTCTGGAGCAGCCGCAGCAGCTGGAGATCGACCGGGTCCAGTACGACGGATTCAGCCATCGGCCGAACGTAGCACGGTGTTCGAACACAGTGACCCGTTCGATGTTCACCCTGCGGTCCATGGACTCAGCCCCAGCGAGCACGCACGCGTACGACGACGTACGCCGACCCGCGTCGAGAGCGCCCCGCGCACTGGCCACCGAGGCCGTGCACGCCGGGCGGGACGATCTGGCCCGGCAGGGCCTGCACGCCCCGCCGATCGACCTGTCCACCACCTACCCCTCGTACGACAGCCGCGCCGAGGCGGCCCGCATCGACGCGTTCGCCGCCATGGGCGCGGAGCCGGAAGGGCCGCCCGTCTACGGCCGGCTGGGCAATCCGACGGTCGCCCGTTTCGAGACGGCCCTCGCCCGCCTCGAAGGCACCGACAGCGCGGTCGCGTTCGCCAGCGGGATGGCGGCGCTGAGCGCGGTGCTGCTCGCGCGTGCCTCGACGGGACTGCGGCACGTCGTCGCCGTCCGCCCCCTCTACGGCTGCAGCGACCATCTGCTGACCGCAGGGCTGCTCGGCTCCGAGGTCACCTGGACCGACCCGGCCGGGATCGCCGACGCGCTCCGCCCGGACACCGGTCTGGTCATGGTCGAGACGCCGGCCAATCCGACCCTCGCCGAGGTCGACCTGCGGGCCGTCGCCCACGCCTGCGGCTCGGTTCCGCTGCTCGCCGACAACACCTTCGCGACGCCCGTGCTCCAGCGGCCCGCCGAGCAGGGTGCGCGGCTCGTCCTGCACAGTGCCACCAAGTACCTGGGCGGGCACGGGGACGTGCTGGGGGGTGTGGTCGCCTGCGACGAGGAGTTCGCCGGACGACTTCGGCAGATACGTTTCGCCACCGGTGGCGTGCTGCATCCGCTGGCCGGCTATCTGCTGCTGCGGGGCCTGTCCACCCTGCCGGTGCGGGTACGGGCCGCCTCCGCGACCGCCGCCGGACTGGTCCGGCGGCTGGCCGCCGACCCGCGGGTCGCCCGCGTCCACTATCCGCGGATCGGTGGCGCGATGATCGCCTTCGAGGTGCACGGCGACCCGCACGAGGTGATCGCCGGCGTCCGCCTGATCACCCCGGCCGTCAGCCTCGGCAGCGTCGACACCCTCATCCAGCACCCGGCGTCCATCAGTCATCGCATCGTGGAAGCGCAGGAGCGCCGGGGCGCGGGCGTGAGCGACCGGCTGCTGCGGCTCTCGGTCGGCCTGGAGGACGTCGAGGACCTGTGGGACGACCTGCGAGGGGCGCTCGGCGCGGGCGCCACGGCCGCCCTGTCCGAGCGGGGAGCCGCCGTCGGGTGACCGGTCGCGGCGCTCGGTACGGGTGTGATGGTCACCCTGCCCGGGCGGGGGAGCTGCCGTCGGGTGACCGGTCGCGGCGCTCGGTACGGGTGTGAGGGTCACCCTGTCCGAGCGGGGGAGCCGCCGTCGGGTGACCGGTCGCGGCGCTCGGTACCGGCGTGATGGTCACCGTGTCCGGGCGCAGGGCCACCGGGTGACGTCTCGGCGCTCGGTCCGGGCGTGACCGACCGTCGCCCGCTCCGAGCGGGGTGCCGCCCCTGCCGGGTGTGGTCGTCCGCTCGGAACCGGTCGCGGCGACGCCGTGGGCGGCGAACCGTGCGCAACCGGCCCGGCGGTGTGGCTCCGCCGGGCCGTGCCGCGTCCCGTGTCCCGATCCCGTGTCTCAGTCGCGTGCGACGCGCTCGTCGTACCGCTCGGACGGCACCCGCGTGCCGGTCGCGGCGCCCTCCAGACGGGCGGTGATGACCAGGGTCCCCTCCTCGATCTGGTAGTCGAGGGGCAGGCCGAGGCCGCGCATCGCGGCGACCATGCCGGTGTTGGAGGCCTGCGTCACGGCGTAGACGCTTTCGCAGCGCGCCTCGACGGCCATCGCCACCAGGCGGCCGAGCAGCTCGGCGCCGATGCCGCGCCGCTGCCACTGGTCCTCGATCAGCAGGGCCACCTCCGTCTCGTCGCCGTCCCACAGCAGATGACCGAGGCCGACGACGCGCCCCGACGGCGTCTGCACGGCGAGGGTGCGGCCGAAGCGGGGGCTGAGCAGGTGCCTCAGGTAGCGGTCGGCGTCGCCGACGGGCCCGTGGTAGCGCATCCCGAGCGTGCGCGAGGAGCACCGCTCGTGCATGGCCTTCGCCGCCGCAAGGTCACCGGGGTCGGCCCGGCGCACGGTGATGGCGTTGCCCTCGGGCAGTGTCAGCACGTCCTGGCCGCGCGGGACCCGGGGGCCGAGCCGGGCGTCCAGTTCCACCAGCGCACGCGCGCGTGCGAACTCGGTCGGGGTGAACGGCAGGTACGGCCGCTCCACGGTGATCACTCCACCCTCCGGCGCCCGCAGGCGCATCACGGTGTCCTCCAGTACGCCCTCCAAGGGCACCCCCTCCGGCCCACGGCCGCCGTTCCCCGACGCGACGGGCAGCGAACGGATCGTGCAGCGGCCCAGCAACTGGCGCAGCGCCAAGGGTAGTTCGGCCGCGTCGAGGGCGGTGCGGGTGGCCAGGCCGAGGACCCGGGTCGGCGCGTCCACCAGATCGTGGGCGTCGGCCCGCTCGATCCAGGTGCGGCTGCCGCCCACCAGCGCCACCGCCCGGGTGATCCCGGCCGCCGCCAGGGAGCCCGGGGCGCGCAGCAGGAACTCGTCCACGGTGTCCTCGCCCAGCGGGTGGGTCTGGAGGCTGAGGATGTCCACCCGGTGGCCGGCGAGCGCGGCGCAGAGCGCGGCCAGTGACCCCGGGGCGTCCTTCACCGTCGTCCGCATCCGCCACAGGGCGCTCTCCGCGGTGACCCCGGAGGGGAGTTCGGACGGCCCGGCCTGCGGCTCCTCGGAGCGCGGCCGGGCGTCGGTATCGCTCGTGGGCGGCGCGTGACCGTGGCGCCGTGACCACCAGGTGTGGAATCCGGCCGTGGCGACGAGCAGGACGGCGGAGACGGACAGCAGCACCGGACCGTCGGGTCCGTGCCCCACCAGGTTAGCCACGCCGTCGGCCACCGCGACGGCCGTGAACAGCGCGGCGAGTTCCACGACGTCCCGCCGCCAGTGGTGCACCGGGCGGCCGTGCTTCGCGCGCGTCACATCAGACATGTCTCGACTCATGCAGCCACTGTGGAGGAACGGTGTTGCGTGATCACGAACGGTGTGTGACTGATGGGTAAAGGTTACCAATGCCCGTTTTGTTAATACTTTTACCACCGCACCGCGCACCGGCTGTCCCGCCAGGTGTCACGACCGCGCCGCGCACCAGGGGATGACGCCGGTGCGCGGCACATGTCCGAGGGTACGGGAAGCCGCCCTACTGCCCGACCCGTCCCGGCTGGAGCACCTGTGTGAACAGCACGGTCCCGTCCTGCTCGCGCAGACGCACCGTCAACTCACCGCTGCCGCCGTCGATGTCGACCTCGCCGAAGAACTGGTAGCCCCCGGCGGGTGACACGTTCGAGGCGGTCGGCGCCTTCACGAAGACCCGCTCGGGACCGAAGGTGCCGTCCAGCGCGCTGGCCGGGAAGGCGCCCGCGTTGAGCGGACCGGAGACGAACTCCCAGAACGGCTCGAAGTCGGTGAACGCGGCCCGCGACGGCTGGTAGTGCTGCGCCGAGGTGTGGTGGACGTCGGCCGTCAGCCACACCGTGCCGGTGATCCGCCGGTGCTTGATGTACCGCAGCAGTTCGGCGATCTGGAGTTCGCGGCCCAGCGGCGCACCCGGATCCCCCTGCGCGACGGCCTCGATGTTCGGCCTGCCCTCGGTGGCGTCCGGCACGACAAGTCCGAGGGGCATGTCGGCGGCGATCACCTTCCACACCGCACGCGAGCGTGACAGCTCCCGCTTCAGCCACTCCAGTTGCTCGGCGCCCAGGATGCCCTGCGGGTCGGCCTTCTGGTCGTCGGGCGAGTTGGCGTTGCGGTATGTCCGCATGTCCAGCACGAACACGTCCAGCAGCGGGCCGTGGCGCACGACCCGGTGGACCCGGCCCTCCCTGGCGCCCGGGCGCAGGGTCGAGATCGGGAAGTACTCGCTGAACGCCCGCCGGGCGCGCCCCGCGAGCACGTCGACGCTCTTCTCCGTGTAACGGGCGTCGGAGTCGGCGATCATCTCGCCCGGGTACCAGTTGTTGCGGACCTCGTGGTCGTCCCACTGGATGACGGACGGCACCCGGGCGTTGAAGCGACGCAGGTTCTCGTCGAGCAGGTTGTAGCGGAAGTTGCCGCGGAACTCGGCGAGGGTCTCGGCGACCTTGGACTTCTCCTCGGTGACGACGTTGCGCCACAGGGTGCCGTCGGGCAGCGCCTGGGTCGCCGCGATCGGGCCGTCGGCGTAGATGTTGTCGCCGCTGCACAGGAAGAAGTCGGGGTCGAGCTTCGCCATCGCGTCGTAGATGCGGTAACCGCCCAGCTCGGGGTTGATGCCCCAGCCCTGTCCCGCGAGGTCACCGGACCACAGGAAGCGCACCCCGTGCCGACGCCCCGTGGGGGTGGTCCGGAAGGTGCCGGTCACCGGTTCGCCGGTGCGGCGCGGGTCGTCCGGGTCGGCGAGGAGCACGCGGTAGTGGATCTGCTCGCCGGCCGGCAGACCGTGCAGCCGGGTCGTGCCGGTGAAGTCCGTACCGGCGCCGAGCAGCGGGCCGTGCCACCGGCGGGCGCCCCGGAAGGACTCGGTGGCCGCGGTCTCGACGACCATCCGCGCCGGACGGTCGGAGCGCACCCACACCAGCCCGGAGTCGGAGGTCACGTCCCCGGTCTGGACGCCCCACCCCGCCCCGGGCCGCCCGGACAGCGCGAAGGCGGGGGCAGCGCCGACGGCGGCGGGCAGGGTCAGGGCCGCGGACGCGGCGAGCGAGCCGCGCAGGACGCTGCGGCGCCCGGGAAACGGAGTGGGTGACATGAAGGGGCCTCCAGGGGCGGGAACCGGCCGGTGTGCACTGCCACAACTACTGGTGCGCCGCAGCGCACACGGAAACCACAAGTGAACAACTGGCCGCGCGCACGCGGGTTCCGCGGGGCACGGCTGCTGTCACCCGCTCGCGGCGGCCTCCGCCATCAGGCGTACGCCGTCGCGGATGCGCGCGGGCGGCACGTGCGCGTAGCCGAGGACGAGACGTACGTGCGTGTCCTGGACGGCACGCGCGTGTGCGTACTCCGCCAGCGCACGCACCTCGACGCCCGCCGCGGCCGTCCGCGCGAGGAACCGCTCCTGGGGCCCGTGCCGTCCCGGGAGTTCGGCGATGACGTGCAGCCCCGCCGCGATCCCGGACACCCGTGCCCCGGGGAAGTGCTCCTGGAGCGCGTCCACCAGGGCGTCCCGGCGCTGCCGGTAGGCCCGCTGGCAGCGGCGCAGCTGACGGTCGTAGTCGCCGCGTTCCACGAACCGGGCGAACAGCGCCTGGTCGAGGGTGGGATGGCCGAGATCCATCGTCCGCTTGCGCTCGACGACCTCTTCGGTCAGTGCCTCGGGAACGAGCAGCCAGCCGAGCCGCAGCCCCGGCGCGAGCGACTTGCTGACCGAACCGGTGTAGGCCACCCGCTCCGGGTCCAGGCCCTGGAGCGCGCCCACGGGAGCGCGGTCGTAGCGGAAGTCGCCGTCGTAGTCGTCCTCGACCACGAAGCCGTCCACGGACCTCGCCCAGTCCAGCAGCTCGGCCCGCCGCCGCGCCGAGTACGCGATTCCGGTGGGGAACTGATGCGCGGGCGTCGTCACCACCGCCCGTACCCCGGACGACCGGAGCGGTTCCACCGCCAGCCCGTCCTCGTCGAGCGGCAGCGGTACGGCGGTGACGCCCGCCGCCGCGTACAGGGCGCCGTGCTGGGGGCTCCCGGGGTCTTCGACGCCGACGGCGTCCGTGCCGCGCGCGTGCAGCGCGAGACCGAGCAGCGCCGTCGCCTGGGCCACCCCGGAGACGACCACGAGACGCTCCGGGTCCGCGACCACGCCCCGGCGGCGGGCGAGGAGGCCGGCGAGCGCGGTACGCAGCCGGGGCAGCCCGCGCGGGTCGGGATAACCGAGTTCGTGGTGGGGCAGCCCGGCGAGCACACTCCGCTGCGCGGCGGCCCAGGCGGCGCGCGGGAACAGCGACAGGTCCGGGGTGCCCGGCACGAAGTCGGCCCGTACGCCCGGAGAACGCGGGGCGAGGTCACGCGCGGGTGGCCGGGCCGCCCGGACGGCGCCGCTCACCCACGTCCCCGCACCGCGACCGCTGCGCAGATAGCCCTCGGCCGTCAACTGTTCGTACGCCTCCGTGACCAGCCCCCGCGACACCCCGAGGTCGGCGGCGAGATCCCGGCTGGACGGCAGCCGGGTGTCCTGGGCGAGGCGCCCCGAGCGGACCGCGTCCCGCAGGGCGGCCTGGAGCGCACGGCCACGCGCGCGCGGCGGAGCCGAGGTGGCCGGCAGCAGCACCTCCCAGGCCGTGGACCCCGGCGCGCGGCCGGGATTGGTCCCCGATGACGTCATGGAAGTGGACCTTAACCGGGGCCGCCGGCGTTCCTAGCGTCACCTTCATGAATGCCACCACCCTGCGCGGGTCCCTGCTCGCCGCGCTCGCCTGTCTCCTCGTCGGAGGGTCGTTCACCGCCAACAGCGTCCTCGGCGCGTACCCGTACGCGGGCGGCCAGGCCCTGCGCTACGGCCTCGCCTGTCTGCTGCTCGTGCCCCTGGCGGGGGCGGGGTCCCGGATCCGGCTGCGGGCGCTCACCCCCCGACTGTGGCTGCGTCTGACGCTGCTCGCGGCCGTCGGGATGGTCGGCTTCAACATGGCGGTGCTGGCCGCCGAGCGCTCGGCGGAACCCGCCGTCCCCGGCGTCCTCGTGGGCTGTGCGCCCGTCGTCGTGGGGGTGCTCGTCCCGCTCCTGGAGGGACGACGGCCCCGCGGTCCGGTTCTCGCCGGGGCGTCACTGGTCGCCGTGGGCGCGATCACGGTGCAGGGGTGGGGCCGCACCGACGGCGCGGGCCTCGCCTTCTCGGTCTGCGCGCTGGGCGGGGAGGTCGGTTTCGCGGTCCTGGCCGTGCCGGTCCTGCGGCTGCTGGGGCCACGGCTGCTGTCCGCCACGGTGTGCGGGATCGCCGCGGCCGAGGCCGCCGTGACCGGAGCGCTGCTCGACGGCGGCGCGTGGCTGCGGCGGCCGGACGGCGCGGAGGCCGCCGCGCTGCTGTGGCAGGCGGCCGTCGTCACCGTCGTCGGCTTCGTGTGCTGGTACATGGGCATGCAGCGGATCGGCGCGGAGCGCGCCACGCTCTTCTCCGGGCTCGTTCCGGTGGCGGCCGCCTGCACCGCCCCCCTCGTGGGAACGGGCTCCTACGGCCCCGCCCAGGCTGTCGGAAGCGCGCTCGTCGGGATCGGAGTCGCCCTGGGGGCCGGGGCGTCGAGCCGTGCCCCCAGGGGCTCAGCGGCTGCTGCCGTCGAGAATCACGCGCGCGACGAGCGCCGGGTCGTCGTTCATCGGGCAGTGACCGCAGCCGGGCAGCCGCACCAGACGCGCAGCGGGGATGATCCGCTTGGCGCGGACGCCCTGGCGGCGCACGAGCAGCCGGTCGCGGGTGCCCCAGCCGACCGTGACCGGGACACCGGGGATGTCGTCGGTGAACTGGACGGTGGTGCCGGCCCGCAGCGTCTGGTCGAACCCGGTGGCCCGGGCCAGAGCCAGCGTCTCGGCGACCACGGCCTCGGGTGAACGCCGGCTCGGCCGGGCGTAGATGGTACTGGTGAGGGCGGTACGGCCCGCCGCCGTGCCGGCCATCCGCTCGACGAGGGGCAGCGGCATCCGGCGCGAGATCTGGCGCATGGTGATGAGGACCCCGAAGGCGTAGCGCCGCTCGGCCTGCGACCAGAACCCGGCGGGGGACAGCGCGGTGACGGACCGTACGAGTTTCCCGCGGCCGAGTTCCAGGGCGAGCAGACCGCCGAGGGAGTTGCCCGCGACATGCGGTCGGTCGAGTTCCAGCGCCTCGCAGAAGGCGCCGAACACGGCGGCCGTGGTGGGCAGGTCGTAGGCCAGTCCGTCCGGCAGGGGCGGGGACACGCCGAATCCGGGCAGGTCCACGGCGATCACCTCGCGCTCGGCGGCCAGGATGTCCACCACCGGGTCCCAGGCCTGCCGGTGGTGTCCGATGCCGTGCAGCAGGAGCAGTGGCTCCCCCTTGCCCACGCGCGCGTAGGAGACGGTGACGGGCAGCGGGCCACTGGGGGAGGGGACCGTGAAGGAGACGGTGGCGGACATGGGGAGCTCCTCGACTGGAGGGCCGTGGACCGGCCGGCGGACGCCGTAGACAGCTTGTCAGCAAAAGCTACCGGCGGGTAGCCCCTGGGGGTGGTGTCGGAGCCGGGTGCGCAACCGTGTTGCGCGACGGGGACTTTGCCGGAGTGTCACGAGAACGCGCGCGTACGAACGCCCCGTGAACGCTTCCCGGCAGACGGTCTCCAGGCCCTCGGGAGGATCGAGGATCGGTTGTGCGGATTGGTCTTGACCAAGGGTGGGGGCCGTCCTATGGTCGCAGAGAAGTACAACAACCTTTAATAAACAAGGGCGCGAAAAAACGCCGCCGGACCACGGTGATTGCGGAGGACAGGGTGGGGACCACGCAACTGGAATCGGTACCGGAACCGAAGTACTGGCATCTCAAGACGGTGCTCAGCGAGGCACTCGACTCGGAATTCACCGTCGGTGAGATCCTCCCCAACGAGCGTGACCTGGCCGCCCGTTTCGGTGTCGCCCGCGCCACGCTCCGCCAGGCACTGGAGCAGCTCGAACTCGAGGGCCGGCTCCAGCGCCGTCGCGGCGTCGGCACCACCGTCGCGCCGCCGCGGATGGGTGTCGCCGTCGGCACCGGGCAGCAGGTCTGGCCGGGCGCGGGCGACGACGCCTGGCAGGCCGTCGACTGCGCGCTCGCGACGCCGCCCGCCGTCGTCGCCACCGCTCTGGAGACCGCGCGCGACCAGGCCGTGCACATCGTGCGCCGCTCGCGGGTCTCGAACGGCCAGCCCGTCGCCGCCGAACTGCTCTATGTCCCCCCCACGTCGGTGCCCGACCTCACCGCGATCGACGCCCCCTCGGAGGCGGCACGCGCGCGTGCGGTACTGCGCGAGCTCCAGCGCCTCGAACTCCAGGGCCAGGACCGCGCCGTGGAACTGGGCTCGGCCCGCGCGGACGACGCCAGGGAACTCGACCGGCTCCCCGGCGCGCCCGTCCTCGTCCTCACCACCCGCTTCTTCGCCGAGGGGCGCACCGCGGCGCTCTCCGTCGCGACCTACCGCGCGGACACCTGCCGGCTGACGTTCGGCGCGTCCGGCGGCGTGGAGATACACCACGGGCCGGAGCGGCAGGCCTCCTGAACGCCCCCTCCGCTCCCGGCCGGCCCCGGCCGGCTCCCTGAACAGCCTGCACCCGACCGCCGGACGGAGGCCCCCACCGCGCCCCGGAACTCCACCGGGGCGCGGTGCGTTCCACCGGTGACGGCCGGTCACCGCCTCGCCGTCACGGTCCCCTCCACCGCGAACAACTGCTCCTCGACGTGATCGAGGGCGAGCCGCAGCGCCCCCGTCGCCACCACCGCCTCACCGAGCAGCGACAGGGCCACCTTCGGCGGCCGCAGACAGTAGCGGGCCAACTCCTGTCGCAGCGGCTCCAGCACACCGTCGAGACCGGCCGCCCAGCCGCCGACCACGACCAGCTCCGGATCGAGCGCCAGCACCAGCGCGGCCACGTCGTGGACGAGCCGCTGGATGAAGCGGTCCACGGCCGCCCGGGCCTGCTCGTCCCCCTCGCGGGCCTGCGCGAACACCTCGGCGACCGCCTGCTCGTCCAGCGGATGCAGCGGCTCGTCCGTCATGGACAGCAGCGTCTCCGGCGTCACCTCCCGGCCCAGGAGATGCAGCGCGCCGATCTCCCCGGCCGCGCCGCCGTACCCCCGGTGCAGCCGCCCCCCGATCAGCGAACCGGCGCCCGGACTCAGCCCGGCCAGCACGAAGACGATGTCGTCGGACTCGGTGGCCGCCCCCTTCCAGTGCTCGGCCACGGCCGCCGCGTTGGCGTCGTTCTCCACCAGCACCGGACACTTGAAGGAACGGCCCAGCCGCTCACCCAGCCGCAGCCCCGTCCACTCGGGCAGGGCGGTGCCCAGCCGTACCGTCCCGTCCGCCTCCACGATGCCCGGCGTGGCGACGCCCACGGCCCGCAGCGAGCTGCGCGGGACGCCGGCCCGGCGCAGCAGCTCGGCGACCGCCGTGCGCAGCCGCTCCAGCCGTTCGTCCGCCGGCGCCGCCTCGTCGACCTCCCTGGCCTGCGCGCCCAGCACCCGGCCGTCCAGGTCGGACAGCAGCGCGGCCACCCGGTGCGAGCCGATCTCCAGCCCCAGCAGATGCCCGGCCTCCGCCCGGAACCGGAAGCGGCGCGCGGGCCGCCCCTGCCGCCGGGCGACACTCTCGTCGGCCGCCTTCTCGACGACGAGCCCCGCCCCGATGAGGTCCTCGACGACCCCCTCGACGGTCGGCCTGGACAGGCCCGTGATGCGGGTGATCTCCGTGAGCGTCGCGCAGTCCGCGGCACGCAGCGCGTGCAGCACCACCGCGGAATTGATCCTTCGCAGCAGCGAGGGATCCCCGCCGGTCAGCTGCCGCAACGTACGTCCTTCCAGCTCGTGCGCGTATTGGGCGGATCGTACTCGGCGCGGCGGACCCCGGCGAGTAAGGAATCCGTACCGATATCTCCGGCAGCGCGCGCACCCCGGCGCGACGAACCCCGACTCGTACGCCGTGATCACCGTCTGCGTCCGGTTCCGCGCCCCGAGCTTCACCGGCACCGCGCCGGCACGGGACTTGACCGTCTCCGTCCCGACGCCGAGCCGGGCGGCGCTCTCCGCGTTCGGCACACCACGCGCCCGACCACGTCCGGCCACGGTCGCTCTCCGGACGGCGACGGCGGTCGCGGCGGGGGGACGCCGCAGCGGTCGGCGGGCTGACGGCCCGCCAATTGTCAGTGGCGGCGGGTTTACTGGAGCTCATGGACATCGACAGGTACCTCGGGCCCGGTCACCGTACGACCGCCTTGGTGACCAGTCACGGCCTGACGGTCGCGGACGCCGAGGTGCGTCTCGCGGAGGTGGAGCGGTTCCACGAGCGGAAGGAGGAGCTGGCCGGAGAACTGACGCGGAGATGGGGGGATCCGTACCACGTGGGCCTGCAGACGGTCCGGCTCCGGACCGGGACCGAGGAGATACCCGAGCCCTGGGCCGAGCTGAGCCTGCGGGTGGGCGACGTATACCTCTGGCAGACGGGGCAGACGGGGCAGACGGGGCAGACGGGGCAGACGGGGCAGACGGGGCAGGCGGAGGAGCGCGGCCGCTGGGTGGCCCTGGGTGTGGCCGACCTGGACCCGGACGACGAGATCCAGCTCCTGCTGGTCGTCACCGATACCGGCCCGCCCTGAGGGCCGGGCACCGAGGGGCGCCCCGCCCTCAGTCGTCCGCCGCCACCCGCAGCCGCGCGAACTCCTCCGCCATCGTCGCCGCCGTCCAATGCGCGTTCAGGCCGCTGGGATTGGGCAGCACCCACACGCGTGTGTCCCCGATGACGCGCTCCTGCGGGCCCACCGCGGCCTTGCGGTCGTCGAAGGCGGCCCGGTACGCGGTCACGCCCACCACGGCCAGCCAGCGGGGCTTCAGCCGTGTCACCTTCTCCGCCAGCAGCCGACCGCCGTCGCGGTACTCCCGCGCCGTGAGCTCGTCGGCCCGGGCGGTCGCCCTCGCCACCACGTTGGTGATGCCGAGCCCGTAGGACAGCAGCTCCCGCTGCTCCGCCGGTTTCAGCAGCCTCGGTGTGAAGCCGGACAGGTGCAGCACCGGCCAGAAGCGGTTGCCCGGGCGGGCGAAGTGGTGACCGGTCGCCGCCGTCATCAGACCCGGGTTGATGCCGCAGAACAGCACACGCAGGCCGCCCGCGACGACATCCGGTACGAGTCGGTCGCGGGCGGCCTCCAGCTCCGCCTTGGTGAAGCGCGTCAGAGGATCGCTCCAGGGGTGTAACCGGCCGCCTCCGGACGCTGCTTCACGATCTCCTCGACCCGGCCGACGACCGTGGTCACCTGGGCCGCCGCGGCGCCCGTGAAGGACAGCTTGTCGGCCATCAGCGCGTCCAGCTGGGCCCGGTCGAGCGGCAGCCGCTCGTCGGCGGCCAGCTTGTCCAGCAGTTCGTTGCGCTCGGCACCCTGCTCGCGCATGGCCAGCGCGGAGGCGACGGCGTTCTCCTTGATCGCTTCGTGCGCCACCTCACGGCCGACGCCCGCGCGCACCGCGCCCATCAGCACCTTGGTGGTGGCGAGGAACGGCAGGTAGCGGTCCAGCTCCCGCGCGACGACCGCCGGGAAGGCGCCGAACTCGTCGAGCACCGTCAGGAACGTCTCCAGCAGACCGTCGAGCGCGAAGAACGCGTCCGGCAGCGCGACCCGGCGCACCACCGAGCAGGACACGTCGCCCTCGTTCCACTGGTCGCCCGCCAGCTCGCCGGTCATCGACGCGTAGCCGCGCAGGATGACCATCAGGCCGTTGACGCGCTCGCAGGAGCGGGTGTTCATCTTGTGCGGCATCGCCGAGGAACCGACCTGGCCGGGCTTGAACCCCTCGGTCACCAGCTCGTGCCCGGCCATCAGCCGGATCGTCTTCGCCAGCGAGGAGGGGGCCGAGGCGAGCTGCACCAGCGCGGTGACGACCTCGTAGTCCAGCGAGCGCGGGTAGACCTGGCCGACGGACGTGAAAGCCTGCGAGAAGCCCAGGTGACCGGCGATCCGGTCCTCCAGCTCGCTGAGTTTGGCGGCGTCGCCCCCGAGCAGGTCGAGCATGTCCTGGGCGGTGCCCACCGGGCCCTTGATGCCGCGCAGCGGGTAACGCCCGAGCAGCTCCTCGACCCGGCCGTACGCGACGAGGAGCTCGTCGGCGGCGGTCGCGAACCGCTTGCCCAGGGTCGTGGCCTGCGCGGCCACGTTGTGGGAGCGCCCGGCCATGACCAGCTCGCCGTACTCGCCGGCCAGCCTGCCCAGGCGCGCCAGCACGGCCACCGTACGGTCGCGGACGAGCTCCAGCGACAGACGGATCTGGAGCTGCTCGACGTTCTCCGTCAGATCGCGGGACGTCATGCCCTTGTGGACCTGCTCATGGCCGGCGAGGTCGTTGAACTCCTCGATGCGGGCCTTCACGTCGTGCCGGGTGACCTTCTCGCGCTCGGCGATGGAGGCCAGGTCGACGGTGTCGAGGACACGCTCGTAGTCGGCGATCGCCGCGTCCGGCACCTCGATCCCGAGGTCCTTCTGAGCCCGTAGCACGGCGAGCCAGAGCTGACGCTCCAGCTTCACCTTCTGCTCGGGCGACCAGAGCGTGGCGAGCTCGGCGGAGGCGTAGCGACCGGCGAGCACGTTGGGGATGCGGGGCTTGGCGGGAGCGGAAGTCACGTGGACGGATTCTACTGGCGATTCGTGCAGGCCAGCGCCACCGAACTGTTGGGCGGAACCTACGAGACCGACGTCACCCGTGTGCGGACGGGAACCGCGGCCCTACGCCCGGCCCTCGTACGGCAGCAGATCGGGCCGCTTCGGCGGCAGGCCGTCCCCGGAGGACCGGCCGGTCAGACGGCGGCCTATCCAGGGGATGAGGTACTGCCGGGCGAACCGCGCGTCCGCGACGCGCCGGGCGCCCCAGCCCGGAGGCAGCGTCGCCGGCATCGGCGTGTGCCACTCGGTGTCCTCGGGGTCGTGCCCGAGCGTCTGCCAGACCGCTTCCGCGACGCGGCGGTGGCCCTCCGCCGTCAGGTGCAGCCGGTCGACGTCCCACAGGCGCGGGTCGCCGAGCGACGGAGCGCCGTACAGGTCGACGACGAGCGCGCCGTGCCGCTGCGCCAGCTCCTCGACGTGCACGAACAGCTCCTCCATGCGCGGCCGGAACCGCTCCAGGACCGGCCCCTGCCGACCCGGGCTGCGCATCAGCACCAGCTCCTTGCAGGCCGGGGTCAGGCGCTCCACGGCCTCCGTCAGCAGGTCCTTCACGCGGCCCATGTCGCACTTGGGGCGCAGGGTGTCGTTGAGTCCGCCGACCAGTGTGATCACATCGGCGCCCATCGCGGCGGCCACCGGCACCTGCTCCTCGACGATCTGCCCGATCAGCTTGCCGCGCACCGCCAGGTTGGCGTAGCGGAAGCCGGGGGTGCGGGCGGCCATCCGTGCGGCGAGGAGGTCCGCCCAGCCCCGGTACGAGCCGTCGGGCAGCAGGTCCGACATGCCCTCGGTGAAGGAGTCGCCGATCGCGACCAGGCTGGTGTGTGTGGAATTCGTCTGCATGGCGACATCGATGGTAGCCCGAGTCCCATACCCAGCGGTCGGTCCCCTCCGGCCGGTCCCCTCCGGTCGGAGGGTGCCCTCACGCCCGCTGCCCGAACAACTCCTGCAACACGTCCTCCATGGTCACCAGCCCGGACAGCCGCCCGTCGGAGCCGAGCACGGCCGCCAGATGCGTACGGCTGCCCCGCATCGCGGTGAGGACGTCGTCCATCGGGGTCGCCTCCCGCACGCGCGCGATGGGCCGCATGTCCGCCGACCGGAACGGCTGCTCCCGCGGCGAGGCGTCCAGCGCGTCCTTGACGTGCAGGTAGCCGACGATCCGGCGGCCCTCGTCCACCACGGGGAACCGGGAGAACCCGGACTCCGCGGCCAGCCGTTCCAGCTCCTCCGGAGTGACGCCCACGCGCGCGTAGACGACCCGCTCCAACGGCAGGACGACGTCCCGCACCGGACGGCGGCCCAGCTCCAGGGCGTCGTGCAGGCGTTCCAGGGCGCGGTCGTCGATGAGACCCGCCGCACTCGCGTCCTTGACGATCTGGGCCAGCTGGGCGTCCGAGAACGCCGCGGCGACCTCGTCCTTGGTCTCGATCCGCAGCAGCTTCAGCAGGCCGTTCGCGACGGCGTTGATCGCGAAGATCACCGGGCGCAGCGCCCGCGCCAGCGCGACCAGCGGCGGCCCCAGCAGCAGCGCGCTGCGCACCGGCTCCGCCAGTGCGACGTTCTTGGGCACCATCTCGCCGAGCAGCATGTGCAGATACGTCGCCACCGCGAGCGCGATCACGAAGGACACCGCGTGTCCCGCGCCCTCGGGCACGCCCGCCGCGTGGAACACGGGTTCCAGCAGGTGCGCGATGGCCGGCTCGGCGACCACACCGAGGATCAGCGTGCACAGCGTGATGCCGAGCTGCGCGGCCGCCATCAGCGCGGACACGTGCTGGAGGCCCCACAGCACGCTCCTGGCGCGGCGGTCGCCCTGTGCCCCGTTCGTGCCGGCGCCGTCATCGAGATACTGCTCGATCTGGGAGCGGCGCACGGAGATCAGCGCGAACTCCGCGCCGACGAAGAACGCGTTCACGACGAGGGTCGCCAGTGCGATCAGCAACTGGATGGCGATCACTTTCCGGCCTCCTGTTCGAAACCCTCGGACGGGGCGAGCGGCGCGTGCAGCAGCACGCGCGCGGCCCGGCGGCCCGAGGCGTCCACCACGTCCATCCGCCAGCCGGCCACCTCCACGGTGTCGCCGACCGCCGGTATCCGGCCCAGCTCGGTGGCGACCAGACCGGCGAGCGTCTCGTACGGTCCCTCGGGGGTGTGCAGCCCCACGCGCGCGAGCTGGTCGGTGCGGGCCGCGCCGTCGGCGGAGTAGAGGGTGCGGCCGTCGCCGTCCGTGCCCGCGGCGGCCAGGTCGGAGGTCTCGTGCGGGTCGTGCTCGTCGCGGACCTCGCCGACGACCTCCTCGACGATGTCCTCCAGTGTGGCCACCCCCGCCGTGCCGCCGTACTCGTCGATGACCACGGCCATCGTCCGTTTGCCGGACAGCCGGTCCAGCAGGCGGTCCACGGTCAGCGACTCGGGCACGAGCAGCGGCTCGCGCATGAGGTCCGAGACCGGCACGCGCGCGCGGCGCCCCGCCGGGATCGCCAGCACGTCCTTGATGTGCGCGGTGCCGACCACCGAGTCGAGGCTGCCGCGGTACACCGGGAACCGGGACAGGCCCGTCGCCCGGGTCGCGTTCGCCACGTCCTCACAGGTCGCCGCGGCCTCGAGGGCGATGACCTGGACGCGCGGGGTCATCACGTTCTCCGCGGTCAGATCCGCCAGGTTCAGCGTGCGCACGAACAGCTCCGCGGTGTCCGCCTCCAGGGCGCCCGCCTTCGCGGAGTGCCGGGCCAGGGCCGCGAGCTCCTGCGGGCCGCGCGCGGCGGCGAGCTCCTCGGTGGGCTCCACGCCGAAGCGGCGCACGATACGGTTCGCGGTGTTGTTGAGATGGGTGATGAAGGGCCGGAAGGCGGCGCTGAACCAGCGCTGCGCGTTGCCCACGCGCTTGGCGACCGCCAGCGGGGAGGAGATCGCCCAGTTCTTGGGCACGAGCTCGCCGACGACCATCAGGAACACGGTCGACAGGGCCGTACCGAGCACCAGCGCGACGGAGCTCGACGTGGAGCTCGACAGGCCGAGCGACTCCAGCGGCCCGGCGATCAGCTTGGCGATCGACGGCTCGGAGAGCATGCCGACCACCAGGTTGGTGACGGTGATGCCGAGCTGCGCACCCGAGAGCTGGAAGGTGAGGTTCCGTACGGCCTTGAGCGCTCCGGGCGCGCCGCGCTCGCCGCGCTCCACCGCCCGTTCCAGTTCGCTGCGCTCGACCGTGGTGAGCGAGAACTCGGCGGCGACGAAGGCGCCGCACGCGAGCGACAACAGGATCGCCACCAGGAGCAGCAGGACTTCGGTCATCGGGTCACCTCCGTCCCATCGTCGGACAGGGTGGTGAGGGACGCGCGATGTCGCGTGGGGGACGGGGTACTGGGAGGCTCGCCCATGGGCGGACGCTCACACCTTTCATGAAGTCGTCGGGGGACCGCGCGGCGATCCGCACAGTCCCCCAATGGTAAAGGATCGGCAAAAGGGCCTTGGCGGGGCCCCGGTCAGACGCTGAGTGGCTTCACCCAGCGCCGCCACTTCTCCTCCGGCGCGTACCCCGCCGCGCGCCAGGCATGATGCGCCGTCTCGTTGCGGGTGAGCACCATCGCGTCGCCGCGACGCCCGCCGAGCCGGACGAACCGTTCCTCCGCGGCGGCCAGCAGCGCCGATCCGATCCCCTGCCGGCGGCGCTCCGGGTGCACCGCCAGCCGGTACAGATGGCACCGCCACCCGTCGAACCCGGCGATCACCGTCCCGGCCAGCTCACCGTCCCGCTCGGCCAGGAGCAGAGCCCCCGGGTCGCGCGCGACCAGCCGCTCCACCCCGCTCCGGTCGTCGCTGATGCTCGTACCCTCGGCGGAGGTCTTCCAGAAGGCCAGCACGGCGTCCAGGTCCTCGGGGCCGGCGGCCCGAATCCGCAGATCAGTCATGGACCGATCCCACCACGGGCGGTACCGGCCGGAACGCCGATTTCCAGCATGCGGACCGCCCGCCCGCCCCGGGCCCGCGCCGCGTGTCCTTCACTCGTGCGCGATCGCGGCGAGCACGTTCATCCGGGAGGCGCGCAACGCGGGCAGCAGCGCCGCCACGACACCGACGACCGCGGAGCCCACCATGACCGCGACGAGCGTGCCCCACGGGACGGCGAAGGCCTTCATGCCCTGCAACTCCAGCACCTGCTGTATGCACACGCCCCACACCAGCCCGAGCGCGAGCCCCAGCACCGCGCCGAACACCGCGATCACGACCGACTCCAGCCGGATCATCCGGCGCAACTGCCGCCGGGCCAGCCCGATCGCACGCAGCAGCCCGATCTCCCGGGTCCGCTCCACCACCGAGAGCGCCAGGGTGTTGACCACACCGAGCACCGCGATGACGATCGCGAGCCCGAGCAGCGCGTACACCAGGTACAGCAGGACGGCGATCTGATCGTGCACCAGCTTCTTGTAGTCGGCCTGGTCACGCGCCTGTACCTGCGGATACGCGGCGAGGGTCCGCTCCAGCCGGGGACGCAGCTGGTCGCCGGTCGTGCCGGAGGACGCGTTCACGTACAGCGCGGAGTCCTGCCCGTCGGGTACGTACCTCTCGACGGTGGCGATCCCGACGAACAGCCCGCCCTGCATGCCGAACCCGTCGCCGGTGTCCTGGTCGGTGAGCGCGCCGACCTTCAGTGACGTGGTCCGGTCGCCGGGGAACTGCACCGGCAGCACGCTGCCCAGCCGCACGCCGTGGTCCGCGGCGAAGTCGGCGTCCATGCCGATGGCGCCGTCGGCCAGCGCGGCCGCCGTGCCGCCCGCGGCGTACGTGACGTGCGCGACGTCGTCGACCCGGTCGTCGTAGCCGGTGGCGGTCGTCTCCACGCGCTTGCCGTCGGGCAGCCGCACGGCGACCGGCGCGAACCGCTGCCGTACGACGAGGCCGACGCCCCCGGTGTCGCGGACCGCGTCCGTGACCTCCTCGGAGAACGGTGTGAAGTTCGCGTTCTGGACGACGAAGTCGGCGCCCAGCGTCTTGTCGATCTGCTGGTCGAAGGACTTGGACATCGAGGCGCTCGCCACCGACATCCCGCCGACCAGGGCGAGGCCCACCATCAACGCCGCCGCCGTGGCACCCGTACGGCGTGGGTTGCGCAGGGCGTTGCGCTGGCTCATCCGGCCGACGGAGCCGAACAGCGCGGGGAAGGCACCGCCGAGGACGCGGATCACCGGGCGGACGAGGAGCGGTCCCGCGATGACGGTGGCGATGAGCGTGAGCACGACCCCCAGGCCCAGCAGCGAGGCCGCGGACGCCGTCTTCGAGGCACTCGCGCAGCCGGCCAGCGCGGCCACGCCAAGCGCTCCGACGACCGTGCCCACGACCGCCCGGACCCTGAGCGGCCGGCCCGTTCCGGCGATGTCGGCGTCCGCGAGGGCCGCCATCGGCGACACGGTCGCGGCGCGCCGGGCCGGGAGATAGGCCGCCACGAAGGTGACGCCGACACCGACGACGTACGCCGACACCGGGGTCGCCCAGCCGACCACCATCTCCGCGGCGTTGAGGTTCATGCCGAACGCGCTCATCAGCTTGATCAGCCCGGCCGCGAGACCGATGCCCGCGGCGAGGCCGAGCGTGGAACCCACGAGACCGAGCAGCACCGCCTCGGTGAGCACCGAGCGGCGCACCTGACGGCGGTCGGCCCCCAGGGCGCGCAACAGGCCCAGTTCCCGGGTGCGCTGGGCGATCAGCATCGAGAACGTGTTGACGATCAGGAACACGCCGACCAGGACGGCGATCCCGGCGAAGCCGAGCATCACGTACTTGATCACGTCGAGGAACCCGCCCAGCGCCTCCGCCGACGACTTCGCCTGCTCGTCGGCGGTCTTCACGTCGTACGTCGCGGTACCGACCGCGGCGACGACGCGCCGCTCGAGCACCGCGTCGCTCACCCCCTGCGCCGCGTCGACGGAGATGCTCGTGGCCTTGTCCGCCGACCCCAGGAGCTGCGTGCCCGCGGTCGCGGGGTCGAGGTAGACGAGGGCCGCTCCGGGGTTCGTGGTGGTGAAGGTGGCGATGCCGACGATCTTCACCTCGAACGTGCCCGGCTGGGCCATCACGGTGAGGGTGTCGCCGATCTTCACGTGCTTCTTGTCGGCGGTGTCGGCGTCGAGCATGGCCTCGCCGGCGCCCTGAGGGGCATGGCCGGAGGTCAGCTTCACCGGGCTGCGGTCGCTGACGTACCAGTCGGTGGCGATGGTGGGCGCGCCGGTGGTCGGTCCGACGGACTTGTCGTCGCCGTCCACGACCGTGATGTTCTCCACGCTCACGTCCGCGTGGGCGGACGCGACGCCGTCGACGCGGGCCACCTGGCCGGCGAGGGCGGCGGGCACGGTCTGTACCGCGCCGGTCGGCACGGACGCGGTGAGGTCGTCCCGGGGCTGGACCGTCACATCCGGCGAAGTGGACGCGAAGAGCCGGTCGAAGGTCCGCGTCACCGTGTCGGAGAAGATCAGACTGCCCGCGACGAACGCCACCGACAGGACGACGGCGAGCGCGGACAGCAGCAGCCGGCCCTTGTGCGCGAGGAAACTCCTCAGTGTCGCCTTCAGCACCGGATCACTTCTCCTCGGCGTCGGCGTCGGCGTCGGCGCCGGTGCGGGTGCCGTGGCCGTCGGTGGCACGGCCGCCGGCGGCCGGGACGACCGGGTCGCCGTCGCCCCCGTAGCCCCCGTCGCCGCTCCCTCCGTCGGACTGGGCGCGGATCACGTCGAAGCGCTTCATGCGCTCCAGCACCGCCTCCGCCGTCGGCCGTTCCATCTCGTCCACGATCCGCCCGTCCGCGAGGAAGAGCACCAGGTCGGAATGGGCGGCGGCACCCGGGTCATGGGTGACCATGACGACGGTCTGGCCCAGGTTGTCGACGGCCTCCCGCAGGAACGACAGGACCTCGAGCCCCGCGCGCGAGTCCAGGTTCCCGGTCGGCTCGTCGGCGAAGATCAGCTCGGGGCGGGAGGCGAGCGCCCGGGCGCAGGCCACGCGCTGCTGCTGACCGCCGGACAACTGTGACGGCCGGTGCTTCAGCCGATCCCGCAGGCCGAGTGTGTCGATGACCTGGTCCAGCCACTTCTGGTCGGGCTTCTGACCCGCGATGTCCATGGGCAGGGTGATGTTCTCGGCCGCGTTGAGCGTCGGGATCAGGTTGAACGACTGGAACATGAACCCGATCCGGTCCCGTCGCAGCCGGGTCAGCTCCCGCTCCTTCAGCCCCGTGATCTCGGTGTCGCCGAGCCACACCTGACCGGCCGAAACGGTGTCGAGGCCCGCCAGGCAGTGCATCAGCGTCGACTTGCCGGAGCCGGACGGTCCCATGACGGCGGTGAAGCGGCCGCGCGCGATGTCCACGTCCACCGAGTCCAGGGCGAGCACCGCGGTCTCGCCCGAGCCGTACGCCTTGGTCAGAGCACGGGCGCGGGCGGCGACCCGGTCGGCCGCGGCCGGGCCGGGGGCGTGCTCCGCAGCAGGTGTGGACAAGGCTGCCTCCTCGCTCGTAAGGACGTGCCGAGTGTGCTGGTGCCGGGCCGAGCGTAGTGTGACCCGGCGCACACCCGGTATCCCTTTTCGATTCCCGTCCGCCCTTGCCGTTGCTAGCGTTCCGGCGCTAGCGTCTAGGTATGGCGAAGACCCAGCTGAACGTACGCGTCGACGAGGGCACGGCCCGGGCGGCCCGCGAGCGCGCCACGGCCCGCGGCATGAGCGTCAACCGCTACATAGAGGAGCTGGTCAGACAGGACGCCGGCGAGGTCGGCCACACGTTCGTCGAGGCCGCCGGCGACTTCATGAAGCAGTACGAGGCGCTCTTCGTGGAGGAGTTCGGCGCCGAACGCGAGGGCGGCACGCGCGAAGGTCGCCGCTGATCCCTTGAGCGAACTGCGCATCGACCTCGCCTGGCTTCTCATGCTCGCCGAACAGAACACCCCGGGAGACCCCCAGGTCACCGACTGGGGAGCACTGGTGGCGGCCGTGGCCCGCCATCAGGCCCGGATATTCGACGTCCCCGTCTACGACGACCCGCCCGCCCGCGCCGCCGCGCTGCTCCAGCTCCTCATCCACGTCCCCGCCCTTGAGCGCTCCAACGCGCTGTTCGCCTGCGCCGTCGCGTACGCCTATCTCGTCGCCAGCGGCCTGAAGGTCGCCACCTCACCCGAGCAGGTCCGTGACCTGGCCCGCCTGGTCAAGGACGGCGAGACATCGGTGTCCGACATCGCGCGGGAACTGCGCCGGTGGAGCCGGTGAGGCGGCACACGGACAGGGCGGGCCCGTTCGGGGGTGTCACCCCGAA
>NZ_JBHWUU010000076.1:0-48817 GCF_042737375.1 Streptomyces sp. NPDC060000 | reverse complement strand
CTCTTGGGCACACAGCCCAAGAGCCGGAGCTTTTTTGCGTTGGGGTAAGGTCAGGGGGCATCGTTGGCTCATTTCCTACTGGAGGCCCCCGGGTGGAGGTCCAGGAGACCCGTGTCCAGACAGACCGGGTCCTCACCATCCCGAACATCCTCAGCATGGCGCGTCTCGTCGGCGTACCCCTGTTCCTGTGGCTGATCCTCCGGCCCGAGTTCGGAGGCCCGCAGAGCGACGGCTGGGCCCTGCTCGTGCTGGCTTTCAGCGGGATCAGCGACTACCTGGACGGCGAGCTCGCGCGGCGCTGGAACCAGATCAGCCGACTCGGCCGGCTCCTCGACCCGGCCGCTGACCGGCTCTACATTCTCTCGACTTTGGTAGGTCTCACCTGGAGGGAGATTCTTCCCGTCTGGTTGACCGCTGTACTTCTCGCCCGTGAGCTGGTTCTGCTGGTCATGGTCGGCATCCTCAGACGTCACGGCTATCCGCCGCCGCAGGTGAACTTCCTGGGGAAGGCGGCCACCTTCAACCTGATGTACGCCTTCCCGCTGCTCCTGCTCAGTGACGGAAGTGGGTGGCTGGCGTCACTCGCTGCTATTTTCGGATGGGCGTTCGCCGGATGGGGTACAACCCTCTACTGGTGGGCAGGAGTCCTCTACGTGGTACAGGTCCGCCGCCTGGTTCGTGCGGACGCCACGGCCGCCGACTGACCTCGCCGATTGGCAGCTGAAGTGGCTCGATGGCCCGCCGACGAAAAGTGCGGGACAATCTGGACGGGTGAAGTCGGCTAGACCGTCATCTCTTTAGGAGGACGCTTCCGACATGAAGGCCGTCGTGATGGCCGGAGGCGAAGGCACACGCCTTCGCCCAATGACCTCGAGCATGCCCAAGCCGCTCCTGCCGGTGGCCAACCGGCCAATCATGGAGCATGTGCTGAGGCTGCTCAAAAGGCATGGGCTCAACGAGACCGTCGTAACTGTTCAGTTCCTGGCATCGCTGGTCAAGAACTACTTCGGTGACGGCGAGGAGCTCGGGATGGAGCTCAGCTATGCCAACGAGGAGAAGCCACTCGGTACCGCCGGAAGCGTCAAGAACGCAGAGGAGGCGTTGAAGGACGACACCTTCCTCGTCATCTCCGGTGATGCCCTCACTGACTTCGACCTCACCGAGCTGATCACCTTCCACAAGGAAAAAGGCGCGCTGGTCACCGTCTGTCTGACGCGTGTGCCCAATCCGCTGGAGTTCGGCATCACCATCGTCGACGAAGAGGGCAAGGTCGAGCGCTTCCTGGAGAAGCCGACCTGGGGCCAGGTCTTCTCGGACACCGTGAACACGGGCATCTACGTGATGGAGCCCGAGGTCTTCGACTATGTCGAGGCCGACGTGTCCGTCGACTGGTCCGGAGACGTCTTCCCGCAGCTGATGAAGGAGGGCAAGCCGGTCTACGGCTTCGTCGCCGAGGGCTACTGGGAAGATGTGGGCACGCACGAGAGCTACGTGAAGGCCCAGGCCGACGTGCTCGAAGGCAAGGTCGACGTCGAGATCGACGGATTCGAGATCTCGCCGGGCGTGTGGGTGGCCGAAGGCGCGGAAGTGCATCCCGATGCCGAACTTCGCGGCCCTCTCTACATCGGGGACTACGCCAAGGTCGAGGCCGGCGCCGAAATCCGCGAACACACCGTCATCGGGTCCAACGTCGTCGTGAAGACCGGGGCCTTCCTGCACAGGGCCGTCGTGCACGACAACGTGTATGTCGGTCAGCACAGCAACCTCCGCGGCTGTGTCGTGGGAAAGAACACCGACATCATGCGGGCGGCCCGGATCGAGGACGGCGCTGTCATCGGCGACGAATGCCTGATCGGTGAAGAATCGATCGTGCAGGGCAACGTACGGGTCTATCCCTTCAAGACCATCGAGGCCGGCGCCTTCGTCAATACGTCGGTGATCTGGGAGTCCCGTGGGCAGGCGCACCTGTTCGGTGCGCGTGGGGTGTCCGGAATCCTGAACGTCGAGATCACGCCCGAGCTGGCCGTGCGCCTGGCCGGCGCTTATGCCACGACGCTCAAGAAGGGGTCCACCGTCACCACGGCCCGTGACCACTCGCGTGGTGCCCGTGCGCTGAAGCGGGCGGTCATCTCCGCGCTTCAGGCCAGCGCCATCGACGTACGGGACCTGGAGAACGTGCCGCTGCCCGTGGCGCGGCAGCAGACCGCGCGGGGGAGTGCCGGCGGGATCATGATCCGGACCTCGCCCGGAGTGCCGGACTCCGTCGACATCATGTTCTTCGACGGGCAGGGCGCGGATCTGTCGCAGGGGAGTCAGCGCAAGCTGGACCGGGTGTTCGCGCGCCAGGAGTACCGGCGGGCGTTCCCGGGAGAGATCGGCGACCTGCATTTCCCGGCCAGCGTCTTCGACTCGTACACCGGGTCGTTGCTGCGCAACGTGGACACGACGGGGATCTCCGAGTCCGGGCTCAAGGTCGTGGTGGATGCATCGAACGGCAGTGCCGGACTGGTGCTGCCGAGTCTCCTGGGCAAGCTCGGGGTGGACTCGCTGACCATCAATCCCGGCCTGAACGAAGCCAGGCCCACGGAGACGGGTGACCAGCGGCGCTCCGGGCTCGTCCGACTCGGGGAGATCGTGGCCTCGTCGCGGGCGGCGTTCGGCGTGCGGTTCGACCCCGTGGGTGAGCGGCTCTCCCTCGTCGACGAGAAGGGCCGGATCATCGAGGACGACCGGGCGCTTCTCGTGCTGCTCGACCTGGTGGCCGCCGAGCGGCGCAGCGGCCGGGTCGCCCTGCCGGTGACCACGACGAGGATCGCCGAGCAGGTGGCGGCGTACCACGGGACGCAGGTCGAGTGGACGACGACCTCGCCGGACGACCTCACCCGGGTGGGGCAGGACGAGACGACCATCTTCGGCGGGGACGGCAAGGGCGGGTTCATCGTCCCGGAGTTCAGCAGTGTCTTCGACGGCACGGCGGCCTTCGTGCGGCTGATCGGGCTGATCGCGCGGACGCAGCTCACCCTCAGCCAGATCGACGCGCGGATTCCGCGGGCGCACGTCCTGAAGCGGGATCTGGCGACCCCGTGGGCGGTCAAGGGCCTGGTCATGCGGCGGGTCGTCGAAGAGGCCGGAGACCGTTTCGTGGACACCACCGACGGTGTACGGGTGGTGGAGACGGACGGGCGTTGGGTGATGGTGCTGCCGGACCCGGCCGAGGCCGTCACCCATCTGTGGGCGGAGGGGCCTGACGACGCCTCCGCGCAGGCCCTGCTCGACGAGTGGGCGTCGGTCGTGGACAGCGCCGGGCGCTGAACCACGCGCACGCGTGCGTGCCGGACAAGTGTCCCCAAGGGGGCCTGTCCGGCACGCCGGTGGGGCCATTCGGAGGTACTGGGCGCGACGTGCGACGATGTGCGGCATGCCGCAGCAGCCCCCCGTTCGGAGCACACCCGCGCGCGTGTCGCGTCCGGACGCGTCCATGTCGCTGCTCACCAACGTCATGGACCACAGCCTCGACGACGGGTATGCCGAGGCCGCCGCCCGTAAGCGGGCCGAAGGCGTCGGCGGTCTGCCCAGGACGGTGCGGGCGAAGCTCGGTCTTGCCGTGGGCCTGGTGCTCGCGGCTCTCGTGGTCACCGTCGGTGCGGCGCAAGCGCGGGTGGCCGCACCGGTCGTGGCCAAGGAGCGCGAGGAGCTCATCGACCGTATCGACAGCGAGACCGATGCGGCCGACAAACTCGAGAGCACCGTCGACAAGCTGCGCGACGACGTGAGCGACCGGCAGCAGGAGGCGCTCAAGCAGAGCGGCGGCAGTGGCCAGGGGGGCCTGGTGGGCATCCTGTCGGGCGCGGTCGAGGTGCACGGGCCCGGCGTCAAACTGGTCGTGGACGATGCCAAGGAAGCCACCACGGGCGGTGACGGTGACCCGCGCGAGACCTCCGGTTTCTCCGACACCGGGCGGGTCCGGGACCGTGACATGCAGCGTGTGGTGAACGGTCTGTGGGCGTCGGGTGCCGAGGCCGTCTCCATCAACGGGCAACGGCTGACGGCGCTGTCGGCGATCAGGGCCGCGGGCGAAGCGATACTGGTCGACAACAAACCGCTGGTGCCGCCGTACACGGTGTTGGCGGTGGGGGACGGGAAGAACCTCAGCACGCGGTTCCAGAACAGTGCCGACGGGCTTTACCTGAACGCCTTGCAGGAGAACTACGGCATCCGGACGGCCATCTCCGTGGCGGACGACGTCCGGCTGCCCGCCGCACCGAGTGTGATCGTACGCACAGCGCAGCCGAGAACTGAGAAGGGCACATCGTGATCGCCGTACTGGGCCTCGTCGTGGGAGTCGTGGCCGGCCTGTTGGTCCAGCCCGAGGTTCCGGCAGCCGTCGTACCGTATCTGCCGATCGCCGTGGTGGCGGCGCTGGACGCCGTGTTCGGCGGGCTTCGGGCCATGCTCGACGGCATCTTCGACGACAAGGTGTTCGTGGTGTCGTTCCTGTCGAACGTGGTGGTGGCCGCGCTGATCGTGTTCCTGGGTGACGAGTTGGGCGTGGGATCGCAGCTGTCCACCGGAGTCGTGGTCGTCCTCGGTATCCGGATCTTCTCCAACGCCGCGGCGATCCGTCGACACGTCTTCCGGGCGTGAGGTCGATGAGCAACCAGGACGAGACGCCCGAGTACCGGCTGCGCAAGGAGCTGCCCGACGAGGTCCCCGTGACGTCGTCCGCGGACGGACCGGCCGAGAAGCCGGCCGAGCCCGTGCTGACCGGCCGGCAGCGGCTCGTGCAGGGCCTCTGGCCGCCGCGGGTGTCCAGGGCCCAACTCATCGTCGCCCTGTTGCTGTTCGGCCTCGGGTTCGGCCTGGCCGTCCAGGTCGCGTCCAACAGCGACAGCGGAAACGCGCTGCGCGGTGCGCGTCAGGAAGATCTTGTCCGCATCCTGGATGAACTCGGCGACCGCAGTCAGCGTCTTGAGGACGAGAAGCAGGGACTCGAGAAGCAGCGGCAGGAGCTGGAGAACAGCTCCGACCAGGCCGAGGAGGCCCGTAAGCAGACGGTCGAGAAGGAGAAACAACTCGGCATTCTGGCGGGCACCGTGGCTGCTCAGGGGCCGGGGATCACGATGGCCATCGATGACACGAAGGGGACGGTCGAGGCGGACATGTTGCTCGACGCGATCCAGGAGCTGCGCGCGGCCGGGGCCGAGGCGATCCAGGTGAACGGTGTGCGTGTCGTCGCCGGCACCTTCCTGACGGATTCCGGCAAGAGCGTGAGCGTCGACGGGAACAAGATCAACACGCCCTTTCGTTTCAAGGTCATCGGCAACCCGCAGGACCTTGAGCCGGCGCTGAACATCCCTGGAGGAGTGGTGCAGACTCTTGAGAAGGAGCAGGCCACGGTAACCGTCGAGCGGTCGGACAAGATCGTCGTGGATGCCTTGCGAGCGGCGAAGCAGCCTGACTACGCTCGGTCGTCGGGCCGGTGAACCGGGGGCGGATGGGGGGTATCCGGCAGGGGCATGAGGTTGCGGGGGGTCGACGCACCGATCGCGTGGTGCGTGGTGGAAACTGTCTGGTGGGCACGGACGTTGTGAAGGTGTCCGGGAAGACCGGTGTATTCAGTCAGGGTTCGTCCTGCCCCACGGGCGGGTCTGTTTCGGTCAAGGGGAATCGCCCGTGAAGTTGTTTGCGAAGTTGTTCGGCAAGAGCGCGCGAGAGGGCAGCGACAACGCGACCGCTCGTCATCGCGCACAGCCCGACGCGGAAGGTCAGCGGCCGCTTTTCAGGGATCAGGTGGGTGGTCCGGGTGGCGACATTTCCGGTGGCCAGGGCGCGGCGTCTGTTGACCCTGCGCAGGCCGGCGGCATAGGTTTCGGCCAACCGTCAACCTCGAGTGCGGGTGGAGGGTTTTCCCCTATGTCGGCCCTGGTGTGTACGAGGTGCGGTAACCGCAATGCGGAGAACAGCCGCTTCTGTTCCAACTGCGGCGCGCCGCTGCGCCCCGGGCTGACGCCCGAGCGTGCGTCGGAGACGACCTCCACGATCTCCATCTCCGGTCTCGAGGCCTACGACGCCGAGGTCACCGGTCAGACGCAGTTGCCCGCGCTCTCGCCCGAGGCGCAGGCCGCGGTCGACGCGCTGCCGCTCGGTTCCGCCCTGCTCGTCGTGAGGAGGGGCCCGAACTCGGGCAGCCGGTTCCTTCTGGACGGTGATCTGACCACGGCCGGTCGGCACCCGCAGAGCGACATCTTCCTGGACGACGTGACGGTCTCGCGTCGCCATGTGGAGTTCCGGCGCAATCCGGACGGCACGTTCAAGGTGGCGGACGTCGGCAGTTTGAACGGCACGTACGTCAACCGGGAGCGGATCGACGAAGTTCCTCTGTCGAACGGTGACGAGGTGCAGATCGGCAAGTACCGGCTGGTCTTCCACGCAAGCCAGCGGGGCTACTGACCCTCCTCCGGGCGCCGTCCGGGGGGACTCCCCAGGGAAGGTCCATGCTTCAAACACCGAGGGGCGGTGTCGGACACGGCACCGCCGCCGCGGACGGTGGTCCGATGAGCATCGGCGCCGTGCTGAACGCGCTGCGCGACGAGTTTCCCGAAGTCACCATCTCCAAGATCCGTTTCCTGGAGTCGGAAGGCCTCATCGAGCCGCAGCGGACCCCTTCGGGGTACCGGAAGTTCAGCGTGCAGGACGTCGAGCGCCTCGGCCACGTCCTGAGGATGCAGCGGGACCACTATCTGCCGCTCAAGGTCATCCGTGAGCACCTGGACGCCTTGGAGCGCGGTGAGGCCGTGCCGGTGCCCACCGTGGGCCGGCAGCGGGACGGCGAGGCCGTTCCGGAGCCGTCGGAGGGGCCGACGGCCCCCCGGATCGGCCGGTCCGAGCTGCTGGCGGCCGCGGGGATCGGTGAGCCGGAGCTGGCGGAGTGGGAATCGTACGGTCTCGTCACGCCCTTGGAGGACGGGGTCTACGACGCGGAGGCGGCCACGGTGGCCGCGCTCGTGGCCGAGCTGGGCAGGTTCGGGATCGAGCCCCGGCATCTGCGGGTGATGAAGGCGGCGGCCGATCGTGAGGCCGGGCTCGTGGACCAGGTGGTCGCCCCGCTCAGGCTCCACCGCAATCCGCAGACCAGGGCGCACGCGCAAGCCCGTACCAGGGAGCTCGCGGGGCTCACGGTGCGGCTGCACGCGGCGCTGGTGCAGACGGCGCTCGGGGTACGGCTGCCCTGAGCGGGCGGTCTGGCCCTGGGCGGATCGGTCACCCGTTCCCGGCCCGACTACCCAAACGTCCCGGGCACGGCCTAGGGTTGCTGTGTGAACGAGCTCGATGTCGTAGGTGTCCGGGTCGAGATGCCCTCCAACCAACCGATCGTGCTGCTGCGCGAAGTGGGAGGCGACCGTTACCTTCCCATCTGGATCGGGCCGGGTGAGGCGACGGCGATCGCCTTCGCCCAGCAGGGCATGGCTCCCGCGCGACCGCTGACCCACGACCTGTTCAAGGACGTGCTGGAAGCCGTCGGCCAGGAGCTCACCGAAGTGCGCATCACGGACCTGCGGGAGGGCGTCTTCTACGCGGAGCTGGTCTTCGCCAGCGGGGTCGAGGTCAGCGCGCGTCCGTCGGACGCCATAGCGCTGGCGCTGCGTACGGGGACACCGATCTACGGCAGTGACACGGTGCTCGACGACGCGGGGATCGCCATCCCGGACGAGCAGGAGGACGAGGTGGAGAAGTTCCGCGAGTTCCTCGACCAGATCTCGCCCGAGGATTTCGGCACCAGCAACCAGTAGTCGGCGGCGACCAGGAGCCGGCACGTACGCGAAACGCGGGCGTCCCGCACGGGGGCGCCCGCCCGGTTTTTGGGCAAATGCCAATGGCGAGTGAGAGCGTCCTACGGCTACTTCTCAGCGCATTCGGCTAGCCTTTCCCCGCGGCGGGGTGCGGGAAACCACTCTCAGGGTGATTATCACTCGGCGTGCCGAGTGTGGCGATCGTTGACGCACCCCTGGTGACTGCCTACCGTCGACAAGGCAGGTCAAGGACGGAGGTCGGCGTGAGAAGCAGCGGCGACGGTACGGCTGGGGGTGCCCCCGGACTCGGTCTCGGGGGGAGCGGTCCGTACCCTCCCTCAAGCTCTCAACCGCGCTTGAGCAGGGGGTACCCCCAGCAGAGCAGCGCGGCCGATCACGCTCCCCAGCGACCGGCGGCCGTGCCGAGCAGCGGAGGGGCGACGTCCATGGCGTCCGAGCAGATCGGCTATCGAGGTCCGACGGCCTGCGCGGCCGCAGGGATCACCTATCGGCAACTGGACTACTGGGCCCGCACCGGGCTGGTGGAGCCGAGCGTGCGACCCGCCCACGGGTCCGGCACGCAACGTCTGTACAGCTTCCGCGATGTCGTCGTCCTGAAGATCGTCAAACGGTTCCTCGACACCGGGGTGTCGCTGCAGAACATCCGCACCGCCGTGCAGCATCTGCGGGAGCGCGGGTTCAGCGACCTGGAGCGCATGACGCTGATGAGTGACGGCGCCACGGTCTACGAGTGCACCTCGCCGGACGAGGTCCACGCGCTGCTCCAGGGCGGTCAGGGCATCTTCGGGATCGCCGTGGGCGTGGTGTGGCGGGACGTCGAGAGCGCGCTGTCGCAACTGCACGGCGAGCGCGTCGACACCGGGGAGACGCTGGTCGGGCACAACCCGGCGGACGAGCTGGCACGTCGGCGCAACCGGGCGGTCTGAGGTCCTGCGAGAGGGCGACGGGCGGCTGTGCGACGTCATTGTCAGTGGTGTGGTGCAGCATCGGACATGTGAGAAACGCGCCCACCATCCTGCATCTCGACATGGATGCCTTCTTCGCTCAGGCGGAGCAGGCATCCAAGCCGAGTCTGCGCGGGAAAGCCGTGGTCGTGGGCGGTCTTGGGCCCCGCGGAGTGGTGGCGACCGCGTCCTACGAGGCGCGGGTCTTCGGGGTGCACTCGGCGATGCCCATGGCCCAGGCGCGTCGGCGGGCTCCGAACGCGGCGTATCTGGTGCCGCGCTTCGCGTTCTACCGGTCGATCAGCGAGCAGGTCATGCAGCTTCTGCGGGCGCTGTCGCCGCTCGTGGAACCGCTGAGCCTGGACGAGGCCTTCGTGGACCTGGATGCCGGGGGAGCGGCCTGGGACGGTGAGTCGGCCCGGCTGGCAGGCATCCGACTGCGCGAGGACATACGGGCCGTGACCGGGCTCACGGGTTCGGTGGGGCTGGCTTCCTGCAAGATGCTGGCGAAGATCGCTTCCGAGCAGGCGAAGCCCGACGGACTGGTGCTCATCGAGCCGGGGACCGAGCGGGCCCTGCTCGGCCCCCTGTCGGTGCGGACGCTGCCGGGGGTCGGCCCGGCGACGGGGGACCATCTGAGACGGGCCGGAATCATCACGATCGACGAGATCGCCGAGGCCGGTGAGGACGAGCTGGTGCGGCTGCTGGGCAAGGCGCACGGGCACGCGCTGTACGCCATGGCGCTGGCCCGCGACGACCGGCCCGTGGTGGCCGAGCGGGAGGCCAAGTCGGTGTCGGTGGAGGACACGTACGACGTGGACATCCACGACCGGGTCCGGGTGGAGCTGGAGGTGCAGCGACTCGCGGACCGGTGTGTGCGCCGGCTGCGGGGGGCCGGCCTGTCGGGGCGGACCATCGTGCTGAAGGTGCGGCGGTACGACTTCTCCACGCTCACCCGGTCCGAGACCCTGCGCGGGCCCACCGACGATCCGGCCGTGGTCCGGGAGGCGGCGGCCCGGTTGCTGGACTCCGTGGACACCACGGGCGGGGTGCGGCTGCTCGGTGTGGGCGTCAGCGGGCTGGCTGACTTCACGCAGGAGGATCTGTTCGCGCAGGCCGCTGAGGAGCGGGCGGACGGGCATGAGGAGGATCCAGCGGACGAGCCCGTCCGCGAGGTGCCGGTGCCGGTCGAGCACCAGTGGCGCCCCGGCCACGACGTGCGGCATACCGAGCTCGGGCACGGCTGGGTGCAGGGGAGTGGGTTGGGTCGGGTCACCGTGCGGTTCGAGACACCCGAGTCGGAGCCGGGACGGGTACGGACCTTCCGGACAGACGATCCGGGACTCCAGCCTGCGGATCCCCTGCCGTTGGTGCGACGAAGGCCTGATGCCGAGGGCGGGGAGGCGTCGGGAGAGGCGTCCGGGCCGTCGGATGCGGAGGGGGAATTACCGATGGTGGAGTTCGGGAACTCTCTGCGAGGCGGATCTGTTACACAGAGTGAAGATGTTCGAAAGTGTGGGGTGAGTCGGAGTGGTGGCGGTGTCCCGCGGGGTGGCGCCGGTGACGGATGAGGAACCGCATGAATCTGCACGGAGGTCGGTTCACGGACCCGGCCGGGGTGTCGTCGGCGCGTGAAGCCGAGATGCGGCGGGTGGTGGACCGCGTCACCCGGTGGGCCGCGAACCGGAGCGATGTGGTGGGGCTGCTTCTCGTCGGGTCCTGTGCGCGTGGGGCCGCGCGTCCCGACTCGGACGTGGACCTCGTGGTGTTGTCGACGGCCCCTGCCCGGTACGCCGAGGACGACGGGTGGACGCGCGAGCCGGCCCTGGGTGAGGTGGTCCGGGTCCAGGAATGGGGGCCCCTCACCGAGTGGCGGTATGTCACCGTGTCCGGTCTGGAGGTCGAGGTGGGCGTCGCTTCCGTCCGCTGGGCACGGATCGATCCCGTCGACGACGGCACCCGCAGAGTCGTCACGGACGGCGCCCGGCCGCTGTACGACCCGGCCGGGATTCTCGGCGCGCTGATACGGGCCTGTGCCTGAGTCTCAGTCTCAGGGCCTGTGCCGGAGGCTCCGTGCCAGGAGACCAGTGTCAGGACCTGTGGACCTGTGCCTGTGGACCTGTGCCTGAGGGGCTGTGCCCGGGAAGCTCAGCTCTCGTCGGTGCCCGCCAGGCGGCCGAAGTCGTGGTCGGGGAGTGGTGGAGGGGCGCCCACGTCCAGGCCGTAGTGGTGGTAGAGCTGGAGTTCCTGTTCCGGGGAGAGGTGGCGGCCGACGCCGAAGTCGGGAGCGTCCTTGATCAGGGACCGGTCGAAGGGGATGTGCAGGGTGCCCTCCACCAATCGGCTGGGCTCCAGAGGGACGAAGGCGTCGCGGGAGAACAGACCGGTACGTATGGCAGCCCACTCCGGTGCGCCGGTAGCGTCGTCGAGGTAGACCTCGTCGATCGTGCCGATCTTGGTGCCGTTGCGGTCGAACGCCTTGCGGCCGATCAGGTTGCGCGGATCGATGTCCGTCTGCACGGGCCCTCCACTTGGTCGCAACTCATCCGTAAGCACTACAAAAGAGCACATTGGGACGGGCGGCCACTCGAGCGAGCCTCCATGACCTCGCTGGTAGTCTGACAACGGCTGCTGACACCGCGCGGGAGAGTCCTCCGGACACCATCGGAGGCGCCGAAGGAGCAAATCCTCCCCGGAATCTCTCAGGCTCACGTACCGCGCGGTCGAGGTCACTCTGGAAAGCAGGGCGGGTCGCCGACGGCGTCGACGGCTTCCGCTCTCACCGACGGTGAAAGCCGGGCGCTCTCGGGCGGCCGGTGAAGCTCTCAGGTTGAGATGACAGAGGGGGAGGCCGTCCGGGTACCCGCCGTGGTGACCCTCGCAGGTCGTGTCAGACCAGGAGGCCTCCGTAATGACCGCCCATCGCATTCCGCTCGCAGAGCTCGAGCAGGGAATTCCCTTCGAACAACGCCACATCGGGCCCGACCATGAGGCACAGGCCAAGATGCTCGCGCAGGTCGGCTACGGCTCGCTCGACGAGCTGACCGCCGCCGCGGTCCCGGATGTCATCAAGAACGCCGACGCGCTGGACCTGCCGGGCGCGCGGACCGAGGCCGAGGTGCTGGCCGAGCTGCGCTCGCTGGCCGACCGCAACCAGGTTCTCGACTCGATGATCGGCCTCGGCTATCACGGGACCTTCACGCCGCCCGTCATCCTGCGCAACGTCATGGAGAACCCCGCCTGGTACACGGCCTACACGCCGTACCAGCCGGAGATCTCCCAGGGCCGGCTCGAGGCGCTGCTGAACTTCCAGACCATGGTCGCCGACCTCACCGGGCTGCCGACCTCCGGTGCGTCGCTGCTCGACGAGGGCACGGCCGCCGCCGAGGCGATGGCGCTGTCCCGGCGCATGGGGAAGAACAAGAAGGGCCTCTTCCTCATCGACGCGGACGCGCTGCCGCAGACCATCGCCGTGATCGAGACCCGCGCCGAGCCGACGGGCGTGGAGATCGTCGTCGCCGACCTGAGCGACGGCATTCCGGCGGAGATCGCCGCGCGGGAGATCAACGGCGTGCTCGTCCAGTACCCCGGTGCCTCCGGTGCCGTACGCGACCTCGAAGCGATCATCAAGCAGGCGCACGGGCTCGGCGCGCTCGTCACCGTGGCCGCGGATCTGCTCGCGCTGACGCTGCTGAAGTCGCCGGGCGAGCTGGGTGCGGACATCGCGGTGGGTACGACGCAGCGGTTCGGGGTGCCGATGGGCTTCGGCGGGCCGCACGCCGGTTACCTGGCCGTCCGCGAGCAGTTCGCGCGCAGCCTGCCTGGGCGGCTCGTGGGTGTGTCCGTGGACGCCGACGGGCACCGGGCCTACCGGCTGGCGCTGCAGACGCGTGAGCAGCACATCCGGCGTGAGAAGGCCACCAGCAACATCTGCACGGCGCAGGTGCTGCTGGCGGTGATGGCGGGGATGTACGCCGTCTATCACGGTCCCGACGGACTGCGTGCGATCGCTCGGCGTACGCACCGGTACACCGCGATCCTCGCCGCCGGGCTCGAGGCCGGCGGCGTCGAGGTCGTGCACGGTGCGTACTTCGACACGCTGACCGTGCGGGTGCCCGCGAAGGCCTCCGCAGTCGTCGCCGCCGCGCGGGAGCACGGGGTCAACCTGCACCTCGTCGACGCCGACCACGTGTCGATCGCCTGCGACGAGACGACCGCTCGGGCGCAGGTGGCCGCCGTCTGGGCCGCCTTCGGGGTGGACGGCGACATCGAGGCGCTCGACGTGGCCACCGGGGACGCCCTGCCCGACGGGCTGTTGCGCTCCGACGAGATCCTCACGCACCCCGTCTTCCACCAGCACCGCTCCGAGACCGCGATGCTGCGCTATCTGCGCAGGCTCGCCGACCGGGACTACGCGCTCGACCGGGGCATGATCCCGCTGGGCTCCTGCACCATGAAGCTCAACGCGACCACCGAGATGGAGCCGGTCACCTGGCCCGAGTTCGGGCAGCTGCACCCCTTCGCGCCGGCCGAGCAGGCGGAGGGATACCTGACGCTCATCCGTGAGCTGGAGGAGCGGCTCGCCGAGGTAACCGGGTACGACAAGGTGTCGCTGCAGCCGAACGCCGGGTCGCAGGGTGAGCTGGCCGGGCTGCTCGCCGTCCGGGGGTACCACCGGGGCAACGGGGACGAGCAGCGGACCGTGTGCCTCATCCCGTCCTCCGCGCACGGCACGAACGCGGCCAGTGCGGTGATGGCGGGCATGAAGGTCGTCGTCGTGAAGACCGCCGAGGACGGCGAGATCGACGTCGAGGACCTGAGGACGAAGATCGAGCGGCACCGGGACGAGCTGGCGGTGCTGATGATCACCTACCCGTCGACGCACGGAGTGTTCGAGGAGCACGTCGCCGACATCTGCGCCCAGGTGCACGAGGCCGGCGGACAGGTGTACGTCGACGGCGCCAACCTGAACGCCCTCGTCGGTCTCGCCAAGCCGGGGCACTTCGGCGGAGACGTCTCGCACCTGAACCTGCACAAGACGTTCTGCATCCCCCACGGGGGCGGCGGCCCGGGTGTCGGACCCGTCGCCGTACGGTCGCATCTGGCGCCCTATCTGCCGAACCACCCGCTTCAGCCCGCCGCCGGGCCGGAGACCGGGGTGGGACCGATTTCGGCCGCCCCCTGGGGTTCCGCGGGGATCCTGCCGATCTCGTGGGCGTATGTGCGGCTCATGGGCGGCGAGGGGCTCAAGCGGGCCACGCAGGTGGCCGTGCTGAGCGCCAACTACATCGCCAAGCGGCTGGAGCCGCACTACCCGGTGCTCTACAACGGGCCGGGCGGGCTGGTCGCGCACGAGTGCATCATCGACCTGCGGCCGCTGACCAAGGCGACCGGCGTGAGCGTCGACGACGTGGCCAAGCGGCTCATCGACTACGGGTTCCACGCGCCGACGATGTCGTTCCCGGTGGCCGGGACGCTGATGATCGAGCCCACCGAGTCCGAGGACCTGATCGAGCTGGACCGTTTCTGCGAGGCGATGATCGCCATCCGCGCGGAGATCGAGAAGGTCGGGGCGGGCGAGTGGCCCGCCGAGGACAACCCGCTGCGCGGTGCCCCGCACACCGCGGCCGCGCTGGGCGGGGAGTGGGAGCACGCGTACACGCGTGAGGAGGCCGTCTTCCCGGCCGGTGTGTCGGCCGGCGACAAGTACTGGCCGCCGGTGCGCCGGATAGACCAGGCCTTCGGCGACCGGAACCTGGTCTGCTCGTGCCCGCCGCTGGACGCGTACCAGGACTGAGCGAGCGGGTGAGGGCCCCCGTCCGTTCCGGGCGGGGGCCCTCGCGCGTTCTACGCCGTCGCCAGGGCCACCTCGGTCGCCTTGATCAGCGCGATGACATCGGAGCCCACGAAGAGGCCGAGGTCCTCGGCTGCTTCCTTGGTGATCACGGCGGTGAGTTCGCCCTGGTCCATGGAGATCTTCACGGAGGCCATGACCCCGCCGGTCACCAGGCCCGTGATTGCGCCGGTGAGCTGGTTGCGGATCGACAGGCCGTCGACCCGGGCGGTGGCCAGGGAGACCTCCGTCGCCTTCACCAGGGCTCGGACGGCGGTGCCTGTGGTGAGGGCGAGCTGGTTCACGGCTTCCAGAGTGATGGCCGCGGTGAGGTCCTGGCCGCCGTCCAGACGGATCTTGACGGTGGCCATGACCTCGCCGGTCCGGACGGCGGTGACGGTGCCGGGGAGTTGGTTGCGGATGCTCAGGCTCATGAGCGTCCACGGTAGGCCGCCGGGCACCTTATGTGGGGTATGTGCGGTATGCGTCGCCAGGTCGGGGTCAACCCGTGTGGACGCGGGGGCGGCGGGCGCGGTCCGGTTCGGCCTCGCGCAGCACCTCCCGGGTGACCGGAGCGACCTCGCCCTGGCCGAAGAGGAAGAAGCGCAGGAAGTTGGCGAAGGGGTTGCCCTCGGTCCACTCGAAGTAGATGTGGGGGATGCAGCCGGTGACGTCACGGGTGTGCAGCAGCAGCGCGGCCAGGGCGTTGGAGATGGAGGAGGACTCCAGGGTCAGGACGCGGTAGCGGTTGTGCAGGACCTCGCCGCGCACGGTCAGACCGGCTTCGAACTCGGACGGGTCGACGACGGTGACCTCTAGGAACACGAAATCCTCGCCGGGGATGTCGTTGTCCTGCCGGATCTGTTCGATCTTGTCGCGGTACTCGGCCTTGTCGCGCTGGTCGGGCTCGTTGGCGATGAACCGTATCTTGCGGCTGGCCATGTCGCGGATGAAACGTTCCGCCATGTCGTCCAGCGTCACGCTGGTCACGCGGAGCTCGAAGGCGCGGGCCAGCCGGGACAGCAGGGAGACCAGGATGATCCCGGCGATGAAGCAGGCGCCGATCTTCACGCCGTCGGGGCGCTCGATGACGTTCACGACGGTCACGTAGAGCAGCACCGCCGAGACCACGACGAAGCCGACGGTCCAGCCCCGCTGCCGGGCGCGGCGGGCGGCGATGGTCACCGCGATCGCGGCGGAGGACATCAGGACGAGGACGCCGGTGGCGTAGGCGCCGCCCTGGGCGTCGACGTCGGCGTCGAAGATCCAGGTGACCAGGAAGGCGACGAGGGTGAAGACGATGACCATGGGGCGGACGGCGCGCGCCCAGTGCGGGGCCATGCCGTAGCGGGGGAGATAGCGGGGCATCAGGTTGAGCAGTCCGGCCATCGCGGAGGCGCCGGCGAACCACAGGATGGCGATCGTCGACACGTCGTACACCGTGCCGAAGACGTTGCCCAGATACTCGTGGGACAGGTAGGCGAGGGCGCGTCCGTTGGCCCGGCCGCCGGGCTCGAACTCCTTCTCCGGGATCAGCACCGTGGTGATGAAGCTGGTGGCGATGAGGAAGACGCTCATGATCAGGGCGGCGGTCGTCAGCAGCTTCTTGGTGTCCCGGATACGGCCCGCGGGGTTCTCCGCGGTGTCGGCCGGGTCGCCCTGCACGTGCGGCATGACCGCCACGCCGGTCTCGAAGCCGGACAGGCCGAGCGCGAGCTTGGGGAAGACCAGCAGGGAGACGCCGATCATCGCGAACACGTTGCCGTGCTCGGCGGTCAGGGCGTCGGCCCAGTCGGTGACCAGGTGGCCCTCGGTGAGCACATGCCACAGTCCGACGAACACCACGACGACGTTCAGGCTCAGATAGATCACGACCAGGGCGACCGCGACGCCGATGGCCTCCAGGAACCCCTTGAGGAACACCGCTCCGAGCAGGGCGACGAGGACGAGCGTGATCATCATCTGCCGGTCGTGCAGGGTGCTGGTCAGGTGCGGGTTCTCGACCAGGTGGGTGGAGGCGTCCGCCGCGGACAGGGTGATCGTGATCAGGAAGTCGGTGGCGGCGAAGCCGAGCAGCGTCAGGACGAAGAGTTTGCCCTTCCAGAAGGACAGCAGCCGTTCCAGCATCGCGATCGAGCCCTCGCCGTGCGGGCTCTCCTCGGCCACGCGCCGGTAGACCGGCAGGGCGCCCGCCAGAGTGACGATGACCAGCACGACCGTCGCGACCGGGGAGAGCAGACCTGCCGCGAGGGCGGCGATGCCCGGCTGATAGCCGAGGGTCGAGAAGTAGTCGACACCGGTCAGGCACATCACCCGGTACCAGCGCTGGCCCTTGTGCGGGGGCTCGGGTTCGGCATGCGGTCCCTGGTGGCCGCCCTGCTTGCCCATGTCGGACAGCCCCTCCAGCATCCAGGCGCGCAGGCGGGTGGGAGGCGGGTGCTCGGTGGTGGCCATCGGCGGGCTCCTGATGCGCGGCTCAGCGTGCGGTTTCGGCCATCACGCGGACGGCGGAATCAGCGTAAGCGGAGAGTGATGCCGGGGCCCCTGGATCATGGGCGGGACGGCGTCAAGCTTCCGTTAAGACTGGTCGGAGGTCGATCGGAGGGGCCGTAGGACCCATACACAGCGTCACACGCCGCCGGAATTGTTTCCGACCGCCGGAGCTTCGTCGCGAAGCGCTTCGTAATGTTCGCCGATGATTTCGAATGTTTCGATGACTCTGGACGCCTCGCTGGGCCTTCCTTCGTGAACAGAGCCCCGGATTCCCTGCGTTCAAGGGGTTGCCTCCCGTCGGAGGGTGTCTCTAGGGTGCGGCAGCAGCGAAGCTTTCTGGATCTGGTTCGAAACTTTCGATCTATCAAGGAGCGCATGATGGGCGACCCGGCACTCTCCCGCCGCGGCTTCCTGGCGGCCTCCGCCGCGGCCGGTCTGAGCATGACGGCACTGAGCGCCTGCGGCGGCGACTCGGACGGAGGGTCGTCGGGGACGACCACCATCGAGTGGTGGAACATCTCCACCACCCAGCCGACCAAGGACGTATGGGCCGCTCTGGCCAAGCAGTTCGAAGCCCGGAACCCCAAGGTGAAGGTCAAGATCGTTCAGCTGGAGAACGACGCCTACAAGTCGAAGATGACGGCGCTGACCGCCTCCGGGAAGCTGCCCGACATCTTCCACACCTGGGGCGGCGGTGTCCTGAAGCAGCAGGTCGACGCCGGTCTGGTCGAGGACCTCACGGAGAAGACGAAGGGCTGGGGCGACAGCCTGCTCTCCGTCGCCCGCGAGCCCTACCTGATCGACGAGAAGGCGTACGGCATCCCGTTCGACATCGGCATGATCGGGTTCTGGTACAACAAGGCCCTCTTCAAGCAGGCCGGCGTCAGCGCGCCTCCCACCACCTGGAGCGGCTTCCTCGATGCCGTGCGCAAGCTGAAGGCCGCCGGGATCACACCGCTCGCGCTGGCGGGCAAGGAGAAGTGGCCCGGCATGTACTACTGGGCGTACCTCGCGATGCGCACCGCCGGTGTCGACGCCCTCGGCAAGGCCGGGAACGACAAGGACTTCACCGGGGACGGCTTCGTGAAGGCCGGGCAGCACCTCCAGGACCTCGTCGACCTCCAGCCGTTCCAGAAGGGCTTCCTCGGCGCCGCCTACTCCAGCCCCACCGGCCAGGCCGCCGCCGTCGGCAACGGCAAGGCGGCGATGGAACTCATGGGCCAGTGGGCGCCGGTGGTGGAGGCCGACGCGGGCAAGGGGCTCGGGGCGAACCTCGGCTTCTTCCCGTTCCCGGCGGTCGACGGCGGCAAGGGTGTGATCACCGAGGTGTTCGGCGGCGGCGGCGGGCACGCGCTGCGCAAGGACGCCCCACAGGCGGCCGTCGACTTCCTGAAGTTCTTCGCCTCCGTGGCCACGGACACCGAACTGGTCAAGAAGACCGGGGTGCTGCCCGTCGTACCGGCCGCCGAGAGCGCCATCACCGACCCCAACATCAAGGCCGTACAAGCCCAGTTGAAGGCCGCCACCGGCTTCCAGCTCTACCTCGACCAGGCGTACGCGCCTGCCCTCGGCCAGGAGGTCAACGACAGCGTCGCCGCGCTCATCGCCGGGTCCAAGTCGCCTCAGCAGGTCACCGAGTCGATCACCAAGGTCGCCAAGGAAGAGCAGTAGCAGTCGATGACCTCCACCTTCCTCCCGGACAAGCGAAGCGGCCCGGACGTCGGCCCGCCGCCTCCGTCTCCCGGCTCGGGCCGGGGCCGGACGCGGCGGCGGGCGCTGCACTGGCTCACCGCCGTCGGCTTCCAGGTGCCCGCGCTGGTGCTGTTCGGCACGCTCGTGCTGCTGCCGATGCTGTTCGCGCTGTACGCCTCGTTCTTCCGCTGGGGCGGCTTCGGCATGCCCGACGACTACATCGGCGGCGACAACTTCACCCGGCTCTTCCAGGACCCGGTGTTCCTGGGCGACCTGTGGCGCTGCCTGCTTCTGGTCGGCCTCTCGCTCGTCCTGCAACTGCCGTTCGCGCTCGCCCTTGCGGTCGCGCTCAACCAGCGGATCCGCGGCCGGGCCGTGTACCGGATGCTGTTCTTCGCGCCGTACATCCTCTCCGAGGCGATCACCGGCGTGCTCTTCAGCATGATCTTCGCCCCGGACGACGGCCTCGCCGACCACGTGCTCGGGGCGATCGGCCTGGACGGGGTGGGCGGGCAGTGGTTCGCCGACCCGTCCACCGTCATGGCGACCCTCTTCCTGGTCATGACGTGGAAGTACTTCGGCTTCCACATGATGCTCTACCTGGCCGGACTGCAGTCCGTCCCGGCCGAGTTGACGGAGGCCGCCCTGATCGACGGAGCGGGCCCCTGGCAGCGCTTCCGCCATGTCACCCTGCCGCTGCTCGCGCCGACCCTGCGGATCAGTGTCTTCCTGTCGGTCATCGGCTCGATCCAGCTCTTCGACCTGGTGTGGGTGGTCACCGCGGGCGGTCCCGACCACCACTCCGAGACGATGGCCGTGACCATGTTCCAGTACGGCTTCAAGCGCTACCAGGTCGGCTACGCCAGCGCGATCAGCGTCGCCATGTTCGGCATCAGTCTCGTCTTCGCCCTCGCCTACCAGCGGTTCGTGCTCCGCCGGGACCTTCAGGGCGCCACCACGACCATGCGAGGAGGCGGCTCGTGAGCGTCGTCAAGACCGGCCGGGCGGCTCGCGGGACCGGCCGTACAGCGCGCAGGACCGGCCGGACGCTTCCCCTGCACCTCGTCCTCGGGGTCGTCGGCGCGGTGATGGCCGTACCGCTCGTCTACGCCGTGCTGTCCGGCTTCAAGTCCACCGACCAGCTCTCCCGCAACCCCATCGGCCTGCCCGATCCCTGGATCACCTCCAACTACACGGACATCCTCGGTTCCGGCTCCTTCTGGCAGCTCGTCGGCAGCAGCACGCTCATCGCGGCCGGTACGACGGTGGTGGTCGTCGCGGTGTCCGCGCTCGCCGCGTTCTCCTTCGCCCGGTTCGCCTTCCGCGGCCGGGAAATGCTCTTCACCCTGTTCACGATGGGGCTGATGTTCCCCTTCGCGGTGGCGGCGCTGCCCCTGTTCCTGCTGTTGCGCTCGATGGACCTGCTGGACAACCCGCTCGGCGTGATCCTCCCGCAGGCCGCCTTCGGGCTGCCGATGACCATCGTCATCCTGCGCGGGTTCTTCCGGCAGATCCCCGCCGAGCTGGAGGAGGCGGCCACCCTCGACGGCTGCGGCCCCCTCGGCTTCTTCTGGCGGATCCTGCTGCCCATGGCAAGGCCCGCCCTCGGCACGGTCTCCGTGCTCGCCGTGGTCGGCAGCTGGAACAACTTCCTCCTCCCGTTGCTGGTCTTCAACGAGCCCACCTGGTGGACCATCCCGATCGGCGTCCAGCAGTTCCAGGGCCAGTACTCCGCGGAGTACGCGCGCGTGTTCGCCTATCTCGTCCTCGCCATGGTGCCCGCCCTGGCCTTCTACGCCGTCGCAGAGCGCCAGCTCGTCGGCGGCCTCACCGCCGGCGCCACAAAGGGATGACCCGCGCCCGCGGACCCGTACGGCTCACCCCAGCCCTATCGTGAGGAGTCGCACCATGCCCAGCACCGCCCACGGCACCGCCGCACGCACCCGGCTCAGACTCGCCGGAGCCCTCGCAACCGTCCTCGTCGCCGCCGGTGTCGCCGGCGGGCCCGCCGCCCAGGCGCACGAGGGCCCGGCGCACGGAAAGCCGCGTACGACCCTCGCCGGCCTCGCGCAGCGCCACGGCCGCTACTTCGGCAGCGCCACCGACAATCCCGAGCTCACCGACACCGCCTACACAAGGATTCTGGGCCACGAGTTCGACATGATCACCCCGGGCAACGGCATGAAGTGGTACGCCACCGAGCCGCAGCAGGGTGTCTTCGACTGGACGGCCGGGGACGAGATCCTCGGCCTCGCGCGCGCCCACCACCAGCAGGTCCGCGCCCACACCCTCGTCTGGCACAGCCAACTGCCCGGCTGGCTGACCGGCAAGGAGTGGACGGCGGACGAGCTGCGGGCCGTCCTGAAGAACCACATCCAGACCGAGGTACGCCACTACCGGGGCAAGGTCTACTCCTGGGACGTCGTCAACGAGGCGTTCAACGAGGACGGCACCTACCGCGAGACGGTCTTCTACAAGACCCTCGGCCCCGGTTACATCGCCGACGCCCTGCGGTGGGCCCATGAGGCCGACCCGAAGGCGAAGCTGTACCTCAACGACTACAACATCGAGGCGGTCGGCCCGAAGAGCGACGCCTACTACGCTCTGGCCAAGGAACTGAAGGCCCAGCGCGTTCCGCTGGACGGCATCGGCCTCCAGGCCCACCTCGCCCTCCAGTACGGCTATCCGACGACGCTCGAGGACAACCTCCGCCGCTTCTCCCGGCTCGGCCTGGACACCGCGCTCACCGAGGTCGACGTACGGATGCTGCTGCCCGCGACCGACGAGAAGCTGGCGCAACAGGCCGACTGGTACCGGGACTTGACCGAAGCATGCCTCGCGGTGCGGCGGTGTGCCGGCATCACCGTCTGGGACTACACCGACAAGTACTCGTGGATCCCGGCGTTCTTCCCCGGCCAGGGCGCGGCGCTGCCCTGGGACGAGCAGCTCGCGCCGAAGCCGGCGTACCGGGCGATCCGGGAGGCGCTCAGCTAGCCGGCGCCGCAAGGTGGCGCGTGCTCGAACGGACCACCAGCTCCGTGCCCGGTTCCACCCGCGGCGAGTCCGGGCGCTCGCCGCGGGCCAGGCTCAGGACGGTGCGGGGGGCGAGTCTGCCCATGTCGGCCAGGGGGGTGACGGACGACGGTCAACGGCGGTGCGGACCAGCGGACTTCCGGAGGTCGTCGAAGCCGACCACGCCCATGTCCTCCGGGGCCCGCAGGCCGCGTCGGCGCAGCGCCTCGATCGTGCCGAGCGCCGTCCGGTCGTCCGCCGTGAACACGGCGGTCGGCGGTTCGGGCAGACCGAGCAGGGCGGTGCAGCCGGTGAGGCCGGACTCGGGGCGGAAGTCGCCGGGGACGACGAGGGTTCGTCGACGGCGAGACCGGCCGCCTCCAGGGCGGGCCCGATAGCCACCGAAGCGGGCGCGGGAGCACAGCAGCCGGGGCGGGCCGGCGATCAGGCCGATCCTGCGGTGGCCCAGCGACAGCGGATGCTCGGTGGCCGCGAGGCCGGCGCCCAGTTGGCGGCGCCGACGGCCGGGGTGTCGACGGCGGGGGAGCCCGTCGGGTCGACGACGACCAGCGGGACGCCCAGGTTGCGCAACTGCTCGTGCAGGGTGGGTTCAGAGCCAAAGTGACGAGGATGACGCCGCCGGAGGCGCGGGAGCGCAGGTGCGCCTCCACTGGCGGGCGACGCCCGAGTGGTCGTGGGTCGCGGACACCACCGTGCCCACCCCGGGCGCGTGCGCGACCTCCTCGACCCCTCGGATTATCTCCATCCCCCAGGGGCTGCCGAGGTCCTTGAAGACCAGGTCGAGCAGCGAGGCGCGGGAGCGGGAGACGGCGGGGCGCTTGCGGTAGCCGTGCGGACGCGGCAGGTCCTCGACGCGGGCCCGGCGCCGCGGTGGGAATTCGTACCGGAGACGTGCAGGAGGAGATATCACACCGAGGCGGGTCGGCTACGGGGAGTGAGCGACCCCGGAGACGCGTCGGGGCCGGTTCGCGTGCGGTCCGCGGGCCGGCCCCTCATGTCTGCGGACGGCGGTCCCGCGCCGTCCGGCTGGTGCTCAGGCGGCGGTCACGACCCGGTGGGGGGCGATGACCTGGCCGTCCGGCAGGAGCTCACCGGTGTCCTCGAAGAGCAGGACGCCGTTGCACAGCAGGCTCCAGCCCTGTTCCGGGTGGTGCGCCATGAGGCGCGCGGACTCCCGGTCGGCTGAGGTCGCTGTCGGGCACGGTGGCTGGTGCTGGCACATGGATGGGAACTTCCGCTCTGGCGTGAGGTGTGAGATGGCTGTCGTGTCTGTTCCGCGGCGTGAAACGTCGTTCATGGCCGCCCCCCGTTGTGATAAGTCCGTCGGAACCCAGTGTTGCCCCACGGAGGTCGATCCGCAGGGATTTCGCGGCACCGCTTCTCACAGGTTCATGACGCATCACCCACGCGGGCGGTTCATCTCAACCGCACTGTCACTTCGGATGGTTCCTGGTAGCCGGATGGGGCTAGTCCGGACGGTACGGGGGCGGATTCCGCGCCGCCGGACGCACCGTACCCCGCCACCGGGGCCTCGGTGGCGGGGTACGGGGTGAGGGGTCTGCCGGTCGGCCGGTCGAGCGGTCAGGCCGGTGAACCGAGCAGCGGTGGCGTCGCCGGTGTCACCCGCAGGGTGAGCAGCGGGAGCAACTCGGCGACCCGGTGCGCGCGGTGTGCGGCGATCCCGGGCGGCGCCGGGGCCAGCGGTACCAGGATGTCTGTCGGGGCCGGATGGCCCGTGGTGCCGTCAGAGGCGCTGTCGCCGTGCAGCCAGAGGGTGAGCATGTAGAGCCCGGGCACCGAGAGCAGCCGCGCCTGGAACGGCTGGGCCGTCGATTCGGCCTGGCGCAGGGCGCGTTCGGTGGAGGCGACGTAGGGGCCTTCGAAGAAGTGCGAGAACGCCCAGCCGTCCGGGGTGAGCCGGGTGTCGGCCGCGGCCACGGCGCGGTCGCCGCAGCGGATCACGAAGCGCCAGCCGGCCAGCCGGGTCGCGGCCACGCCTTCGGGGGTGATCCGGTCCAGGACGTGCAGGGGCAGCGGGAGTTCGGGGGTGGTGTCGCCCTGGGCGGTACGCAGGGAGGGAGTACGAGCCTCGCGGACCGCGGTGGGGGAACCGAGTGCCATGAGGACGGAGCGCAGGGCGGGCGCGGGAGCCGGGGGGACATGCAAAGGCATGGTGGATCGCCTCTCATTCGACAGGCACGGTGGCGCGAGGGCGTGGGCGGACGGCGCTGTCAGCTTGCTCTCGACAGGTCGGAGAGGCGGCGGCCGGAGTCTGCGGGTGCGGGGGTGCGCGAGCGGCCCGCCGTCACCTCGACGGCAGGCTCCTTCGACCGTGGGCGCCAACCTTCTCTGCCTTGTTCGCGGAGTTTATACGACATGTGTTCAGACTGTGTTTCGTCTAGTCGATGCCGGGACACTCGGCAAGGGTTCATTCGGTCGGCGATAGGGGTGAATCATCCCGATTCAGAGCGGGTAGCACGGCGATGACCTCGGCTTATGCGCGCCCAGCGGTCGGCCCATTCCTGTCGGCGTTTTTCACGAGTTCCTGATTTCGTGAAAGGGCGCCCGGCGGCATGCCCGGTGAATGTGCCACAGGTCACCGCCGGTGGCTTTCGGTCAGCGTAGCGGGCGCGGGGTCGCGCGGGGGACGTTATCGATCGGCAGGGCTGGGCATCATCCACCCTGAACGGATCATCGGGCGGCCGGGACCCTCGGCCCGCCCACGTGAGGAGGGACGCTTCGATGGGGGAAAAGGTCGTGGCAGGCGCGTTCGACCTGTCCGATCGTCAGCACTACCGGGACAAGCTCCAGCGGTGTCTGACGGGGCTCGAGAGGCTCCTGGCCCAGAAGCGCTTCGACCGCCCCAAGAACCTCATGGGGCTCGAGATCGAACTGAATCTCGCGGGTGCCGACGGCCAGCCGAGAATGCTGAATGGGCAAGTGCTGGAGAGGATCGCAAGCCGGGATTTCCAAACAGAACTCGCCATGTTCAATCTGGAAGTCAACATAGCCCCACACCGATTGGGTGGCCGCGTTTTCGATCGACTCGCGGAAGAACTCCGCACGTCACTGGCATATGCCCATCGAAAGGCGGGCGAGGTCGACGCGGGCATCGTGATGATCGGTATTCTGCCGACCCTCGACCGGGACGACCTGGTCTCGTCGAACCTTTCCGAGGTCGACCGCTACACCCTCCTCAACGACCAGATCGTGGCCGCCCGGGGAGAGGACTTCGCCCTCGAGATCGACGGGGTCGAGCGGCTGTCGTGCACCTCGAAGTCGATCGTGCCCGAGGCCGCCTGCACCTCCGTGCAACTGCACCTCCAGGTCACGCCGGCCCGCTTCCCCGCGGTGTGGAACGCCGCGCAGGCGGTCACCGCGGCGCAGATCGCCGTCGGCGCCAACTCGCCCTTCCTGTTCGGGCACGAGCTGTGGCGGGAGTCCCGGCCCCCGCTGTTCCAGCAGGCCACCGACACCCGGCCGCCGGAGCTCCAGGCGCAGGGCGTACGGCCGCGGACGTGGTTCGGGGAACGGTGGATCAGCTCGGCGTACGAGCTGTTCGAGGAGAACCTGCGCTTCTTCCCGCCGCTGCTGCCCATCTGTGACGAGGAGGATCCCCTGGAGGTCCTGGAGGCGGGCGGCGTGCCCTCCCTCGCCGAGCTCGTCCTGCACAACGGTACGGTCTACCGCTGGAACCGGCCCGTGTACGGCATCGCCGACGGCGTCCCGCACCTACGGGTGGAGAACCGCGTCCTGCCCGCCGGGCCGACCGTGACCGACGTGGTCGCCAACGCCGCCTTCTACTACGGCGTCGTCCGGGCCCTGGCCGAGGAGTCGCGGCCGGTGTGGTCCCGGCTCCCGTTCGAGGCGGCCGCCGCCAACTTCGACGCGGCCTGCCGGTACGGCATCGAGGCGCGGCTGCAATGGCCCCGGCGCGGGCGGCTGGGCGGCGTGACCGAGGTGGACGCGGTGAGTCTCGTACGGGACGAGCTGCTGCCGCTGGCCGAGGCCGGGCTGGACGCGTGGGGCGTGGAACCGGCCGATCGCGATCTGTATCTGGGGGTCATCGAGGAACGGTGCCGGCGGCGGACCAACGGGGCGACCTGGCAGGTGGCCACGTTCCACCGCGCGGTGGAGGCCGGGCTGTCGCGGGACGCCGCGCTGGCGGCGACCACAAGGCGGTACGCGGAGCTGATGCACCTCGGTGAGCCCGTGCACACGTGGCCCGTGGGAGTGCCGGAGGCTGCGCCTCGGGGATGAGGGTCGGGGCGGTCGGGGCTGTCGCGGCTTTCAGGGGCTTTCGGTGTTTCGCCGGCTGCGGGCCGGTGGCCGGTGGGGGCCGGTCGGGCCCACGCGGCGGAGCCGCATATCGAGGCGGCCCCGCCCCTGGGTGGGTGAGCGGTGGGGGCGGGATCCGGTTCGGTTCGAGGTGGCCGGGTGGGTGAGCGGTGGGGGCGGATCCGGTTCGGTCCGGGCCGGTTCTCGCGTCCCTGGGCGGGTGAGCGGTAGGTGGGATGGGGTGTGGGACGGGGCCCCTGCCCGTGGGTGGGGTGGGTGGGGTGGGTGGTAGTGGGATGGGGTGCGGGCCGGGGCCGTACCCCATGGTGCGGGCTCCGTGGGTCCTTTGAGAGGCTCGGCACCCTCCTCGTGGGCCGTCGTGACGGTCGTCGTGGGCCGTCGTGACGGTCGCGGCGCGTCGGCGCAGTCGAGGGCGGGGGTCGCTGCCGCCCGGCCCGTACTGATCGGGCAAGCTGTGACGTCCCACGACGGTGGCGCCCCTCCCGGTCTGCCCGTGGCGCTTTTCCGCCGCACGGCCGACGAAGAGGGAGGTATGCCCCCGTACGGCGTCCGTCCCCCTGACGGCCTGTCGCGCACGATCTTCGTCACTTCTCCCGGGACTCCGGCGAGGCAGCGGTGGGGATGCGGTGGGCTTACGCAACTGGAGGCAGGTGTGCAGGTGGAGGCAGGGTCGGTGGCTGATTCTTTTCCGCGGGAACAGCTCTCGCGACGGATTCTCCGTGACGAGACGCTGCTCGTTCTGGGGGTCTCGCTCGGCGCGAGCGGTGTGTCCGCCCTGATCAGTTTTGTCGGATCGGTCACCAAGCCGGGAGGCTTGAAGGACCAGGCGGCGACCCTCAACGCCTCGGCCGCGCCCGGCCGCCCCTGGCTCGATCTCGCCTGGCAGCTGTTCGGGATCGCCACGGAGCTCGTCCCGGTGGCCCTCGTCGCGCACTTCCTGCTGCGCGAGGGGCAGGGACTGCGGACGCTCGGTTTCGACCGCACCCGGCCCTGGCCGGACCTCGGCCGCGGGGCCGCGGTCGCCGCGGTGATCGGCAGTACCGGCATCGCCTTCTACCTGGCGGCACGGGGCCTCGGCTTCAACCTCACGGTGGTGCCGGAGGCGCTGCCGGACGTGTGGTGGAAATACCCGGTGCTGGTCATGTCCGCTCTGCAGAACGCGATCCTCGAAGAGGTCATCGTCGTCGGCTATCTGCTGCGCCGACTGGGCCAGTCGGGCTGGACGCCGGGCACCGCGCTCGTGGCCAGTGCCGTGCTGCGCGGCTCGTACCACCTCTACCAGGGCATCGGCGGCTTCATCGGCAACATGGTGATGGGCGTGGTGTTCGTCTACCTCTACCGGCGCTGGGGCCGGGTGGGCCCCCTGGTGGTGGCGCACTCCCTGCTCGACATCGGGGCCTTCGTCGGGTACGCGCTGCTGGCGGGCAAGGTGGGGTGGCTGCCGACGGCGTGAGCCACCCCTCCGGCCGGCCCCGGAACCTGCCCTAAGCGAGCAGTTCGCCCTCGATGACGGTGATCGCGCGACCGGTCAGCAGGGTGCGGTCGCCGCGCAGTTCGGTGCGGACGCGGCCGGACCGGGGGGAGGCCTGGAGGCCGGTCAGGGCGGTGCGGCCGAGCCGCTCGGACCAGTAGGGCGCCAGGGCGGTGTGGGCGCTGCCCGTCACCGGGTCCTCGTCGATGCCGAAGTTCGGGAAGAAGCAACGCGAGACGAAGTCGTGGCCCAGGTCCGGGTCCTCGGCGCGGGCGGTGGCGATGATGCCCCGGCGGGAGTGGACGGCCAGGGCCTTGTGGTCCGGCCGCAGGGCGTGGACGGTCTGCTCGTCGGCCAGCTCGACCAGCAGGTCGCCGACGTGCGGACCGGTGTCGAAACAGGCGAGCGGCTCCGCGCCCAGGGCCTCGCCGACCCCGTCGGGGATCGCCACCTCCGTCAGCGGGGCGGTCGGGAAGTCCAGGGTGATCGAGCCGTCCTCGGCGGGCGTCGCGACGAGCACACCGCTGCGGGTGGCGAAGCGCACCGGGCCCAGGTGGGTGCCCGTGGTGTGCAGGACGTGGGCCGTGGCGAGCGTGGCGTGGCCGCACAGGTCGACCTCGGCCGCGGGCGTGAACCAGCGCAGAGCCCAGTCCGCCGCGCCGCCCTCGGGGAGCGGGTGGGCGAACGCCGTTTCGGCGTGATTGACCTCCAGAGCGATCTTCTGGAGGCGGTTGTCGTCCGGGAAGGCGTCCAGCAGCAGGACCCCGGCCGGGTTGCCGGCGAAGGGGCGGTCGGTGAAGGCATCGACGATTCGAATCCGCATGCCGGTGACGGTAGGGGGTGCCCGATCCCTCGGCCACGGCCAATCCGCGAGTCCTGGCCCGGTCACCGAGGGGCCTCGCGGGGAGCACAGCACGCCGTGGCCGGATTTCGTCCGGCCATCGGCACGGGAGCGGGAGCGGGAGCGGGTGCGGGCGAGGTCAGAGGGCTGGGTTCTTGTTCGCCGCCCGGGGCGCGGGGACGTCGTGGCCCGGATCCCGTCAGCCTCCACCGGCCTCCGGCGCGAAGGGGCTTTGGTGCGGCTGGTGTCCGGCTACCGGCGCGCAGCGGCCTCGGCCGGGATGCGGTCGGTCCCGTTACGCAGGGGCCTCGGCCGGGATGCTGCCGGCCCCGTCGGGAACGGGCCTGGCCGGATTTTCGGTGGTCCGACGCTCGTACGCCGTGGCGTCGTCGTGTGTGGACCTTCCGCAGGGCGCCCGGGGCGGAACCCTGGGATGCTGAGGGGGCGCGCTACCCATGACCTGACGAACAGTGGCGGTGAGCGCCATGGCTGGGCTCGAGGACAGCGGTACCGATCCGACGGCGCCGTACGCCGATCCACAGGGGGATCCCTTTCTGCGCACGCGGTTCGTCGCACCGGCCCGGCCGGTGACGTTCCTGCGGCGTGAGCGGCTGGTCCGGCACCTCGACCAGGCCCTGGGGACCCCGTTGACGATGGTCAACGGCGCTGCCGGCGCGGGCAAGACGCTGCTGGTCGCCGACTGGGCCGCGATGTGCGACCGGCCCGTCGCCTGGCTCACCACGGACGCGGCGGGGCAGGGTCCGGGCATGCTGTGGGCGTACCTGCTCCAGGCCCTGCGCGCCTCGGGAACGTCCCTGCCCGCCGGAGTGGGCTGCCCCGCGGACGCGAGCCGTGTGACGCCCAAGCTGCTGGCGCGGCTCGCCGCAGAGCTGAGTACCCGGGACCGGCCCGTGATCGTGGTGCTCGACGAGTACGACCGGGTGGCCGACCCGGAGATCGCGGAGCAGCTGGAGTTCGTTCTGCGCCACGCGGGCGACGGCCTGCGCCTGGTCCTCGTCACCCGTACCGAACCGCTGCTGCCCCTGCACCGGTACCGGGCGGCCGGTGAGCTGACGGAGATCCGGGGCGCGGAGCTGGCCTTCACCTCCGAGGAGGCGGCCGAACTGCTGGAGCTGCACGGACTGCGGCTTCCGGCGCACGCGACGCAGGGTCTCGTGGACCGCACCCGGGGCTGGGCCGCGGGCCTGCGCCTGTGTGCCCTCGCCGCACGCCAGGACCCGGACCCGGAGACGTATCTGAAGGAGTTCGAGGCCGACCGCAGCACGGTCGCCGACTTCCTGCTGGCGGAGGTGCTCAGACGGCAGCCGCCCGCGACACAGGATCTCCTGCTGCGGGTCAGCGTCCTCGACCGGTTCCGTCCCGAGCTGGTGAACGCCCTGACCGAGCGCACCGACGCCGGGCCCATCCTGGCCGACCTGTGCCGCGAGAACGCGTTCGTCGAGCACCTCGGGCAGGACTGGTACCGCCTCCACCCGCTGTTCGGTGAGATCCTCCGGGCCCATCTGCGGATGCGCTCGCCGGGCCTGGAGCCGGAACTGCACCGGCAGGCCGCGCACTGGCTGCGGAGCTGCGGATCCCTCTCGGAGACGCTGGGCCAGGGCGCCGCCGCGGGTGACTGGGAGTTCACCGCCGACGCCCTGATCGACGACCTCGCCATCGGCTGGCTCTTCACCGGCTGGCGCTCGGACGAGATCGCCGACCTGTTCTCCCCGATGGGGCCGGAGACCACGAGCCCCGCCACGGACCTCGTCCGCGCCGCCCGTGACCTCTCCCGGCGCGATCTGGACCGCGGCCTGACGCACCTGCGGCACGCGGAGCAGAGCCTGGCGGCCGCACTGGGCCTGACGGCCGGGCCGGGCGACGTGGCGGACCAGGCACTGTCGGCGGGACGGAGTCCGGAGGGCGAGGTGCCCGGTCTCGTGGCGGCCCGGTTGAGCTGCGCGCTGCTCGAGGCGCTGGCCGCCCGGCTGACCGGCGCGCCGGACCGGGCGGAGAGGGCCGCGGCGGCGGCCGAGACGCTGTGCGACCAGGCACCCGCCCACCTGCTGGAGAGGCATCCCGAGCTCACCGCGCTCCTGCTGGCCCATCTGGGCTCGGCGCGCCTTTGGGCCGGGCGGTTCGAGGACGCGTGTGCCGCCCTGTCGAAGGTCGCCGGGGGCTCGGCCGGGGCTTCGACCGCGCTCGCCCGCGAGGACTCGCTCGGACGGCTGGCGCTGATCGACCACCTGAACGGCTGGCCGGGCAGGGCGGAGCGCAAGGCCCGGGCGGCCATGACCGAGACGGAGCGGTACGGCGTGCCCCAGCCGTCCGGTTCCGGCATGGGGCGGCTGGTACTCGCCGCCGTCGCCGTGGACCGCGACGACCTGGGCCGGGCGCGGACCCTCCTCGACGAGGCGGCCGAATCGCATCCGGCGCTGCGGGACCCCGTGATGGAGGCGGGCCGGGCCATCGCCACGGCCCGCCTGGAACTGGCCCGCGGCGACACACGAGCCGCCCTCAAAGCGGTGGAACGGGCCGTGCCGGCCGCCGTGACCTCCCCCTGGGCGGCGGGCCAGACGGCGCTCGTCGTCTCCGCGGCGCATCTGGCCGAGGGCCGGCCCGAGACGGCTGTCGACGTACTGCGGGCGGTGTCCGAGGAGCAGCCGGCATGCGCGGTGGGGGCCGCGCGGGCCCAGCTGGCGGCGGGCAGGCCCGGGGCGGCGATGGACCTGCTCGACGCTGTGCGGTCCGAAGGCCGTGCGGGGCCCGCGGTGACCGTCCGGGCCACGCTGGTGAGAGCCCAGGCGGCGAACGAGGCGGGGGACACGGCCACCGCGCACAGGCTCGTCGCCCACGCCCTGCGCGAGGCGCGACGTGACGGGCTGCGACGGCCATTCCGCGAGGCCGGTCCATGGATCCGACCGGTGCTGGACGCCGTGTCACCACGGGTGTCGGCGGCGGACCGGCTCAGCCCGGGCGGCCCGGTGTCCGGCGGCCCGCCGATCCCGGTCGTGGAGGAGCTGAGCGGTCGCGAACTCGACGTACTGCGCAGGCTCGCCCTGACCATGTCGACCGAGGAGATCGCGGCCGATCTGTACGTCTCCGTGAACACGGTCAAGACCCACCTCAAGAGCGCCTACCGGAAACTGGCGGTCAACCGTCGCAACGAAGCGGTGCGCCGGGCCCGCGAACTGAAGCTGTTGTGACGAAGACGCACGACACCAAGGACACCGGGCCCTCGCGTATCGCCCGTTGCGGGTGAGGCCGGACCCCGGTGGCAGGACGGACGATCGCAGGGTGAGTGCGCAGCCCGCCAGTCCCAGGCCACCTTGGGGGAGAGCAGCTCATGCGCTACGAGATCCGCGTCGACGGACACCTGTCGGAGGCACTGACCAGGTCGTTCCCGGAACTGGACCATGTGGTCATGTCCGGTCAGACCGTCCTGTTCGGCTACGTCGTCGACGAGGCGCACCTGTACGGGCTGCTCGCTCGCTGCCAGTCCCTGGGGCTGCGGGTGCTGGAGATGCGCCAACTGCCGGAGTGACGAGCCGGGGACCGTCGTCCCCGGCCGTGCGCGAGGAGGAGTCATGAGCGTTTCGCCTGGTCCCGCACCGCACACCGGACCGGACGACCTGTCCGGCGGACCGGACCCCCGGCCGTCCGGCGGGTCGGCTTCCGGGCCGGTGGGCATCGATCCCGCCGCGGCGCTGGGCGTACTCGGGCGGTCCTGGACATGGATCCTCGGCTCGGCGGTCGCCACGCTCGTGCCGGGCATCCTGATCCTGGTCTGGCCGGACGAGACCCTGCACGTCCTCGCGGTCCTCATCGGTCTGTACCTGCTGGTGACCGGCGTGTTCCGGTTCGTCGCGGCCTTCGCCAGGGGGGACCACGGCGAACGCCTCACGGGGCTCCTTCTGGCGGTGCTGTACGTCGTCGCCGGTGTGCTGTGCCTGAGGAACCCACTGCAGACCATCGCGACCCTCTCGCTGATCGTCGGCGTCCTCTGGCTGGTGTCCGGCATCCTGACCCTCTTCACGGCGCTCGCGACCAGGGAACTGCCCCACCGAGGGGTCGTCCTCGGCGCCGCCGTGTTGGCCATCGTCGCGGGGATCGTGGTCCTCGCCCTGCCCACCGAGTCGGCCCGGGCTCTGACCCGGCTGCTCGGTCTGTGGCTGATCCTGCTCGGCCTGGTCGAGGCGGCGGTCGCCTTCGCCTGGCGCGCCGCGCTGCGCAGGGCGCGCCCGGCCGCCGGGCCCGGGGCTCCCGCGGGGCCGGTCTGAGACGGCCGGCGCACTCACCCGCATCGGGTGAGCCGCCGGAACCCCGCCACGCACACCCTGAGAACGGCACCCAACGCCATGTCGGGCCCCGGCCCGGAACGGAGAAAAGACATGAGTGGGGACACGTACCTCGCATACGACTATCCGCTGCTGAGCGCCTTCTGGACGATGCTGGTGTTCTTCCTGTGGATCACGTGGTTCGTCCTGCTGTTCCGGATCATCATGGACATCTTCCGCGACGACGAGCTCAGCGGCTGGGCCAAGGCCGGCTGGCTGGTGTTCTGCATCGTCCTGCCCTTCCTGGGTGTCTTCGTCTACGTGATCGCGCGGGGCAAGAACATGGGGCGCAGGGAGATCGCTCAGGCGCGTGACCAGCAGAAGGCCTTCGACAGCTACGTCCGCGAGACCGCCAAGGGCACGGACAGTCCCAGCAGCAGCGTGGACGAACTCGCGAGGCTCTCCGAGATCCGGGCCCGCGGGGACATCACGGACGAGGAGTTCAACAGGGCGAAGCAACTGGTCCTGAGCGGCTCCGGCCGCTGAACACACAGGACCGGGCCATACGGGACCGGGCCCTACGGAGCCGGGCCCTACGGAGCCGGGCCACGCAGGACCTGGCGGCCCTACGGAGTCGGGCCATACAGGCTCGACCCACACGGACCCGATCCACACGGACGCGATCCACACAGGTCCCAGCCACACAGACCCGATCCACACAGGTCCCAGCCACACAGACCCGATCCACACAGGTCCTGGCCACCCAGACCTGAGCCACACAGAACGAAGCCGAACGAAAACGGAATCGAGGCATCGGGATGACAGCGACACACCCCACCCATGCGGCGTCGGCCGGGCAGCGCACGGCCAAGCAGAACTGGGCCGAGGGCCTGATGGCCTTCGCCGCCGTCATGCTCCTGCTCGCCGGAGTGCTCGACATCTTCCGGGGCATCATGGGGATCGCCGAGGACGACGTATTCCTCTCGACCCGCAACTACGTCTTCGCGTTCGACCTCACCGGCTGGGGCTGGATCCACCTCGCCCTGGGCGTGGTCGCGGTGATCGTCAGCCTGGGACTGTTCCAGTCGGCGATGTGGGCGCGGGTCACGGGCGTGGCCATCGCCGGGCTGATCGTCATCGGCAACTTCCTCTCCCTGCCGTACTACCCGGTCTGGTCGGTCGTGATGATCGCTTTCTCCGGGTTCGTCATCTGGGCGCTGTGCGTGGTGAAGCCGGACCGGTCCGCGGACTGACCCGTGCGGGGCCCGTCCTGTCCGGCACCCTCAGGAAGGCGGTAGACGATGTGCCGTTGGCTCGCCTACTCGGGAACCCCTGTCCTGCTCGAAACGATCCTCTACCGGCCGACGCATTCGCTGATCGACCAGAGTCTGCACTCCAAGATGGGCGTCGAGACGACCAACGGTGACGGCTTCGGTGTCGGCTGGTACGGGCCCGGCGCGGACGACGGGAGCCCCGCCGTCGTCAGGGAGATCGGGCCGGCCTGGAGCAACCGCAATCTGCGGGAGATCGCCGGCCATGTCCGCTCACCGCTGTTCTTCGCCCACATCCGGGCCTCGACCGGCTCGGCGGTGCAGCAGACCAACTCGCACCCGTTCCGGCACGGCCGCTGGATGTGGATGCACAACGGCGCGATCGCCGACTTCCACCGGATCCGCCGGGACCTCGCTCTCGCCGTCGACCCGCAGCTCTTCCTGGACATCGAGGGATCGACGGACTCCGAGATGATGTTCTTCCTGGCGCTCACCTTCGGCCTGGAGGAGGATCCCCCGGGCGCCGTCGCGCGGATGGCGGGCATGGTGGAGCGCACCGGCCACGCGCACGGTGTGGAGTTCCCGCTCCAGATGACGGTGGCCGTGACCGACGGAGAACGGCTGTGGGCCTTCCGTTACTCCAGCCAGGGAGCCTCACGCTCGCTGTTCTACAGCACCCGCGTGGAGACACTCCGGTCGCTCCATCCCGACATGGCGTTCCTGCGCGGGGTCTCCGACGAGACCCGGCTCATCGTCTCCGAGCCCCTGGGCGACCTGCCCGGCGCCTGGAACAAGGTCCCCGAGAGCACCTATGGAGTGGTCCAGCCCGGCGGGGACGAGATCGTGCCCTTCGTCCCGCAGGCGGCGTAGCGCGCAGGAGTCATCGTGCGGTGCCGGGCTCCGCTCAGTGGACGGAGAACCCGCCGTCGACGAAGAGCGCCTGCCCGGTGACGTAGCCGGAGGAGCGGCCGGCCAGGAACACGGCCGCTCCGGCGAAGTCCTCGGCGAGGCCGTTGCGCCCGGCCATCGTGCGCGCGGCCAGCGCCGCCACCCGCTCCGGGTCGGACTGCAACCGCATGTTGAGCGGCGTCAGGACGAAGCCGGGCACCAGCGTGTTGCAGGTGACGCCGGAGGGCGACCACGCCTCCGCCTGGGAGCGGGCCAGTGACTCCAGGGCCCCCTTGGAGACGCCGTACGCACCGCTCTGGACGAACGCCCGGTGCGCCTGCTGGGAGCTGATGTGGATGATCCGCCCGAAGCCCCGCTCTGCCATGCCCGGCCCGAACCGCAGGCCCAGCAGGTAAGGCGCCTCCAGGTTTACCGCCATCGTGGCGTCCCACACCTCCTCGGCCAGCTCGCCCATCGGCGGCCGCAGATTGATCCCGGCGCTGTTGACGAGGATGTCGGGCTCGCCGAACACCTCTGCCGCCTGCTCCGCCGCGGCGCGCACTCCGTCGCGGGTGCTCAGGTCGGCGCTCACCCAGGCCGCCCGGCAGCCGTCCGCCACGAGCTCGTCGACCGTGGCGGCCAGCTCCGCCTCCTTGCGCGCCACGATCACCACGCTCGCCCCCGCCCGTGCGAGAGCTCCGGCGATGGCCCGGCCGATGCCGGAACTGCCGCCGGTCACCACGGCGACCCGGCCGTCCAGCGAGAAGAGCTCGGAGAGGTAGGAAGCCGAAGTGCCGTGCGCGGGGCTGCTGGATGTCATGTCCGCAGCCTAGATGTCCGGACGGTACGACCCTTGCCAAGCGAACAGTACCGATATATCGTTGACGCATCGCGACAGATCAACGATGGAATGAAGGAGTGGTTTGCGATGCGTACCCACGGATTCGAGCGTGGACATGGACAGGACGGCCCCGGGCGCGGCCGAGGCGGCTTCGAGGGACGACGGGCGGCTTTCGGGCCCTTCGGTCCGGGTGGCCCCGGCGGCCCGGGGTTCGGGCCGGGCTTCGGGCCGGGCTTCGGAGGCCCCTGGGGCGGACGAGGGCGCGGCGGGCCCAGGGGGAGGGCGCGGCGCGGTGACGTACGGGCCTCGATCCTGGCTCTGCTCAAGGACCGGCCCATGCACGGCTACGAGATGATCCAGGAGATCGCCGAGCGCAGCGGCGGGGCGTGGAAGCCCAGCCCGGGCTCGGTGTACCCCACCCTCCAGTTGCTGGAGGACGAGGGCCTGATCAGCAGTGCGAGCGACGGCGGCAAGAAGCTGTTCTCGCTCACCGAAGAAGGCCGCACGGCCGCCGAGGACGGCCCCGAGGCCCCCTGGGAGGAGGCCACGCGCGGGGTCGACTGGGAGGCCCTCGGCGAGATCCGCCAGGCCGGCTTCGGTCTGATGGAGGCCTTCGGGCAGGTGTGGAAGACCGGCAGCAAGGAACAGCGCGAGAAGGCGCTCACGGTCATCAACGAGGCCCGCAAGAAGCTGTACCTGATCCTCGCCGAAGAGGGCTGAAGGACCGATAGGCCGTACGGCGATGCCGAGGCGCCCCGCGGAGTCGTCCGCGGGGCGCCTTCGTACGGGGTCCGGGGTGAGCGCCCCGCCCCGGACGAGCGGCACCCGGCCCGGTCAGCCGACCAGTCCGCCCAGCTTGCGCAGCGACTCGTTCAGTGCGGCCGTACCCGAGTCCTTGAGCCTGCCCGCCATCAGTGACACGGCCGCGCCCGTGAACTCGCCGTGGATGCGGACCGTGGTGGCGTCCCCGTCGGGGATCAGGGTGTAGCGGGTCGCGACGGACACCGCCATCGGGCCCTTCCCGTGGATGGCGAGCACCCTGGCGGGCTCCAGTTCCGCCACGGTCCACTCGACCTCGGCCGGAAAGCCCATGAGCTTCATGTTCTCCTGGAAGGTCGCGCCCACTTCGAGGGTCGCGGGGCCGCCCTTGGGAAAGTTGGTGTGGGTCGCGTTCCACTCCCCGTACGTCGGCCAGTCGGTGAGCTGGGCCCACACCTTCTCGGCCGGTGCCTGGATGCGTGCCTCCGCGCTGACTTCGGCCATGCGACCACCTCTTCGTGTCCGGCAACTCGGCTGCGGTGTCGCGGAACGTAGCTCCAGGACCGCCAACATTCAATACTGACGAACCGTCAGGAAATATGGATTCTCTCGGCACCCTACCCGCTCCCCACGTCCGTGGGGCACGTGCGGACGGGCCCGGGTGGTCGCGCGGGGGCGTGTGGCAAGGCGGCGCGCGCTCCGGCGGAGGGAACGGCCTGATCTCATCCCCAGGGAGGAGATCTCGGCGGTCCTGGTCCGCTCTGCGTGGGACGCGAAGATGCTTCCAGCCGGGGATGACGGCACCCGGCCGGGACTGATGGGGTGGGCTGGTGCAATTCCGTACTTCCCGGCTGTCGCCTCACTACCCGGCGACGCACGGCACGGACGACGACCCGAGGCTCGCCGCGGAGCCCGCGGCGGCGCTCGCCGCCGCCCGCCGCCGCGCGGTGCGGGACGGGGACCGGCAGATCGACACCGCCCACCTGCTGCACTCGCTCCTGGAGCAGGATCCGCAGGTGCGGGCAGCCTTCGACGGCGGACCCCGGCTCGCCCGGCTGCTCGGCTACCTCGTCCAGCGCAGCATCGGCTACGGCCTGCGCTGGCGGAGCGGTGTCGAGGACTCCGGGGCCCTGCCCGTCGTGACGGTCGTCGAGGGTCTCTCACCGCTGGCCGCGGCCGCGCTGGAGCACGCGTGCGTGCGGGCCGCCCGGCGCGACGGAGCGCAGGCCCGCGGCGTCGATCTGCTCGCGGCGATCGTCGCGGACCCGCGGGCGCGAGCCGTCGAGGTGCTGACCCACGCGGCCGTCGACGTAGACGAGCTGCGCGCCCGGATCGAGGACGGTCCCGCGCAGTACGAGACCTTCGCCGAAGACGGCGAACCCGCCTCCTGAACCTCCTGTCCGTGCCCCCTCGCCCCACCTCCCTCTCGCCCCACCCCCCTCGCCCCGCCCCGCGCGTCCAGCCGCTGAGACAGGTGTCAACGGGGGTGACGCTCATGTCATCGCCTGTCATCATGTGCCGGTGCGTACGTATGGGAGCAGTGAGAGAAGCCGCGGGAAGGGCGTCGGGCTCGGCCTTGCAGTTGCTTCGGCCATCGCCTTCGGCGGTTCCGGGGTCGCCGCCAAGCCGTTGATCGAGGCGGGTCTCGACCCACTTCACGTGGTGTGGCTGCGGGTGACCGGCGCGGCCCTGGTGATGCTGCCGCTCGCCTGGCGCCACCGTGCGCTGCTGCGCAGCCGCCCCGCGCTGCTCGCCGGGTTCGGCCTGCTCGGGGTGGCCGGAGTGCAGGCGTTCTACTTCGCCGCGATCTCCCGTATCCCGGTCGGCGTCGCGCTGCTCGTCGAGTACCTCGCGCCCGCGCTGGTGCTCGGCTGGGTACGGTTCGTGCAGCGACGGCCGGTGACCCGCGCCGCCGCGCTCGGTGTGGTCCTCGCGGTGGGCGGGCTGGCCTGTGTCGTCGAGGTCTGGTCGGGGCTGAGCTTCGACGCCCTCGGGCTGCTGCTCGCGCTCGCGGCCGCCTGCTGCCAGGTCGGCTACTTCGTCCTGTCCGACCAGGGCAGTGACTCCGGGGACGACGTCCCCGACCCGCTCGGCGTCATCGCGTACGGCCTCCTCGTGGGCTCCGTCGTCCTGACCGCCGTCTCCCGCCCGTGGGGCATGGACTGGTCCGTGCTCGCGCACACCGCGGGCATGAACGGCACCGAGGTCCCCGCCTGGCTGCTGCTCGCCTGGATCGTGCTCATCGCGACCGTGGTCGCGTACGTCACCGGCGTGGTCTCCGTGCGGCGGCTCTCTCCCCAGGTGGCGGGAGTGGTGGCCTGTCTGGAGGCGGTCATCGCGACGGTCCTGGCGTGGGTACTGCTCGGGGAGCATCTCTCGGCGCCGCAGATCGTGGGCGGTGCTGTGGTGCTCCTCGGGGCGTTCATCGCGCAGTCGTCCGCGCCGGCCAAGAACTCCCCGCAGCCGGTGGCCGGCGGTGGTCCCGAAAGGGAGCTGTCGGCCCGTGGCACGGCCGCCTGAGGTGGCGCTCACGTCTTCGGACCGGGTCCGGCGCGCCGTGCGGCCGGGTCGGTCCCGCGTCGGTTGATCACCGTCTGACGGCCGGATCCCCCTCCTACCCGGACGGTCGGGACGCAGCATCTCGCCGGACCGTCCCTACGGCGGCCGAGTGTGCCGACCCGATGGTGGCCGAACGCGCCGTCCCGTGCGTCACCCCGCGCGGTCAGGTCCGGCGTCGCCGCGACAGGTGCTCGTGGGCCGCCGCGTCCCGTGGGCCGCCGCGGGCGGCCAGGCCGGCCGCGATACGGTCCTGGGTCTCGCTCGGCCGGTGGGCCGCGTACTTGAACTTCGCACGTACGCCGGTCACTTCGAGCCGGATGCCCCGGATGCCGGAGAGCATCCGCCCGTACGGTGCCTCACCGACCGCGGGCCGTGCGGAGCCGCCTTCCGGCTGGAAGTGGCCCAACTGGCGTTCGAGCAAAACGGCCTTGGCGGTCGGCTCGTCCACGATGTGCGCCGTGCAGCGGAGTTGGACCGCCGCGTAGAAGCTCGTCGGGGTGCCGTGCTCGGCGGGGGCGCCCGGCGGTGCCTGCCACGGACCGGGTACGAACACGTAGTCGTCGACCACGCTCAGTACCACGGTCGGGTTGGCCTCCAGGGCCGGCCACACGGGGTTGGGGCGGGCCAGATGGGTGACGGCATCCCCGACGGCGCGGTCGTAGGCGAAGTGCAGCGGCTGGACGAACGGGGGCTCGCCCGCCGGTCCGTTGACCGCGAGCTGGCCGAAGTCGTGGGCGGACAGCCAGCCTTGCCACTCGGCGTCGTCGTGGGGCGCGTCCCAGGGGTGGACGAGCATCACAGCGCCCCGAGGTAGCCGGGGAGTTCGGTGCCCGGGGCGAGGTCGGCCTCCGGGAGGGGGGTGCCGTAGCCCTTGCGCAGCGGGAGCACCCCGGCCCAGTGGGGGAGGGCGAGGTCCTCCGGTTCGTCGTTCACCCCGCCCGTGCGGGTCTTGGCCGAGACCTCGGTCAGGTCGAGGCGGATCACCGCGGTCGCCGCCAGCTCCTTCTTGTCGGCGGGGCGCGAGTCGGCGGCACGGCCCGGTACGACGTGGTCGACGAGGGCGTCGAGGGCCGCGAGCTTCTCCCGCGGGTCCGTCACGTCGTACGCGACGCCGTGCACCACGACCGAGCGGTAGTTGATCGAGTGGTGGAAGGCCGAGCGGGCCAGCACCAGGCCGTCGACATGCGTCACCGTCAGGCACACCGGCAGCCCCGGGTCCGCCTGCCCCGTCATCCTCAGTGGACGCGAGCCCGTGGAGCCGTGCACGTAGAGCGTCTCGCCGACCCTGGCGTACAGGGTCGGCAGCACGACCGGCGCGCCGTCGCGGACGAAGCCGAGGTGGCAGACATAGCCCTCGTCCAGTATCGCGTGCACCAGTTCCTTGTCGTACGAGGCCTTCTGCGCGGACCGGGTGGGGACCGTGCGGTCGGTCGGGGTGTAGGCGGCGGCTCGTGTCGTCGTCTCCGGGGTCCCCTGCATGGCGTTCTCCATTGCACTAGTGCATAATATGCTTTGTGCTAGGAGAATATCGGATCAAAGGCCGACGCGCAGTGGACATTTCCGCGAGCATCGAGGCGGCGGTGGGTGCGGGCGAACTCGAGCCGGGGCAACTGCTGCCGCCGATGCGGGAGTTGGCGACCACGCTGGGGGTGAACCCGAACACCGTCGCGGCCGCCTATCGCACCCTGCGTGAGCGCGGAGTGATCGAGACCGACGGCCGGCGGGGCAGCCGGGTGCGTTCGAAGCCCGCCACGACCGGCCGCGAGTTCCTCCGGGTCGAGGTACCGGAGGGCGTACGGGACGCGGCCGCGGGCAACCCGGACACGGCTCTGCTGCCACCACTGGCGCCGGCGTTCGCGTGGGCCGCCGCGCAGGGCGACCGGGAGCCGGTCCTGTACGGGCACGCTCCGGTGGAAGCCGAGCTGGCGCGGCTGGCCCGGGCCGACCTGGACGCGGACGGCGTGCCGGCCGGGCCCGTGGCCGTCACCTCCGGTTCGCTGGACGCGATCGAACGCGTCCTGGCCGCCCATGTGAGGCCGGGCGACACCGTGGCCGTCGAGGACCCCGGCTGGGGCTCCCTGCTGGACCTCGTCCCGGCGCTCGGGCTGCGCCCGGTTCCGGTCGGCGTCGACGACGACGGTCCGCTGCCCGGGCAGGTGCGCCGCGCCCTGGAGGCCGGGGCTCGCGCCCTGATCGTCACCGACCGGGCGCAGAACCCGACCGGCGCGGCGGTGAGCGCCGCACGCGCGCGTGCCCTGCGTGCCGTACTGCGGGAGCACCCCTCGACCGTGCTCGTCGAGGACGATCACGGTCATCGGATCGTCGATCTCCCCCTGCACCCTCTCGCGGGCGTCACCCGGCACTGGGCCTTCGTGCGCTCGGCGGCCAAGGCGTACGGACCCGACCTGCGCTTCGCGGTCCTCACCGGGGACGACCTCACCCTCGACCGGGTGCGGGGGCGGCAGCGGCTCGGACCCGGCTGGGTCAGCCGGATCACCCAGCGCGCGGTGGTGCGGCTGTGGGCCGACGGCACGGTGGACGCGCGGGCGGTGGCCGGGGCGTACGGGAGCCGGCGTGACGCGCTGATCGCCGCGCTGGCCGCGCGGGGGGTCGAGGCGCACGGGCGCAGCGGGATGAACGTGTGGGTTCCCGTGCCGGACGAGACGGGGGCTGTCGCCCGGCTGTTCCAGGCGGGGTGGGCGGTCGCGCCCGGGGCGCGCTTCCGGATCGAGGCTCCCCCCGGGATCCGGATCACCGTCTCGACGCTCGGCCCGGAGGAGGTCGGCCCACTGGCGGACGCCGTCGCCTCCGCTGTCCGGGTTGGCGGGGTGCGCGGGTACGTGTAGCGCGCGGAACGTCCGGGCGAGGGCGAGGGCGAGGGGGAGGGCGAGGGGGAGGGCGAGGGCGATGCGGGCGGGTGAGCGCCCGGTACGGCGCGCCGCACCCACCCGCCCTCAGGACTTGCCGCGTGCCTGGGTCAGGGCCGCTCCCGCCAGGACGATTGCCGCGCCCACCGGGGTCGACCAGCTCAACGGCTCGTTCAGGATCGCGACCCCGGCCGCCGTCGCGATGACCGGGATGAAGTACGTGACCATCTGGGCCGTCGTAGGACCGACCTCCGCGACCAGGCCGTACTGGATCAGCAGGGCGAGGCCCGTGCCGAGGGCGCCCAGAGCGGCGGTCGCGAGCAGCGGGACGAGGGGGAATCGGCTCGGGAAGGTGGTGAACACCGGGGTGACCACGGCCAGTTGGAGTGTGGCCAGCAAGAGCTGCGCGCCGGTCATCGACAGGGCCGACGAACCGGTGTGCGCCAGGGTGCGGCGGAGGTAGATCCAGCCGATGGGGTAGCTGAGCGAGGCCAGCAGGGCGAGGGTCGTGCCCCGGGTGTCCAGGCCGTGGAAGCCCTGCCAGGCGCCCAGTACCGTCAGGACGCCCAGGAAGCCGAGGCCCAGGCCCGCGACGCGCAGCCGGGTCGGCCGGTCCTCCGAGAGTGCCACCAGGGACAGGGCCATGCCCCACAGGGGTGAGGTCGCGTTGCAGATACCGGCCAGCGCGGACGGGATGCTCAGTTCGGCGTAGGCGAAGAGGGAGAAGGGCAGGGCGTTGAGCAGGAACGCGGCCACCGTCAGATGGGCCCAGGTGCGGGCCCCGCGCGGCAGCCGTTCGCGCTTCACCGCCATCGCGACCGCCAGTATCGCCGTACCGAACGCCAACCGGCCCAGAGTGACCTGAAAGGGCGCGTAGCCCCCGGTGCCGACCTTGATGAGCAGGAAGCTGAAGCCCCAGATCAGCGACAGCGCGCCGAAGCGGAGCCGCCAGTCGAGGGCGCGGCGGGAGGGGGCGGGGGCTTGCGGGGAGGTCTGCGCGGGGGCGGTGACAGTAGTCATGAGCGTAACGATGCTGTACGCCCTCTCGTAACACAATCGAGAATTTCCGAGGGATATCTCGTAGCATCGCTTACATGTTGAACCTGGAGCGCCTGCGCACCCTCGACGCCCTGGCCCGGCACGGCTCGGTCAGCGGCGCCGCCCTGGGCCTGCACATCACCACCTCGGCCGTCTCGCAGCAGATGGCCAAGCTGGAGCGCGAGGTCGGGCAGCGGCTCCTGGCCAAGCACGGGCGGGGGGTGCGCCTCACGGACGCGGGACGGCTGCTCGCCGAGCACGCGTCCCGGATCCTGTCGCAGGTCGAACTCGCCCAGTCCGATCTGGAGGCCCAGCGCGGACAGGTGGTGGGAGAGCTCCGGCTCTCCGCGTTCCCGACCGCGGCACGCGGGCTCTTCCCCGTCGCGCTCGCCGGGCTGCGCAAGGCGCACCCCGGGCTGCGGCTGCGCACGTGCGAGCTGGAACCGGAGCGGGGCATCGCCGGCGTGGTCCGCGGCGACCTCGACCTGGCCGTCGTCCTGGACTGGTACAACAAGCCGATGCCGGTGCCGGACGGCCTGGTCAAGGCGCCCATCCTGGACGACCCCGCCGACGTCGCGATGCCGGCCGGGCACCCCCTGGCGGGCCGCGACGAGGTGGACCTCGGGGAGTTCGCCGAGGACGAGTGGATCACCTGGGGCGAGGGCGAGTTCTGTCACGAGTGGCTGATGTTCACGCTGCGCTCACGGGGCGTCGAGCCGATCGTCGGCCACCGTGCGGCCGAGACGCACACCCAGCTCGGGCTGGTGGCCGCCGGACTGGGTGTGTGCATCGCACCGCTGCTCGGCCGCCACCCGGTGCCCGAGGGCGTCGTGACGGTTCCCCTGCGGCAGCGGGTGCGCCGGCATGTGTACGTGGTCTGGCGGGCGGACGCCGACCGCCGCCCGTCGATCAGGGCGGCGGTCGCGGCGCTCAAGGCGGCGGGTACGTCCGTGGGATAAGGGCGGCGGGGGACGTTCCTGGGCCGTTGGCGACGGGGAAGCCCGCCGGCCGGAGGGTTCTACGCGCCGCCCAGCTTGCGGAAGTCCCAGGACACGATCTTCTGCGGTGTGAGACGCACCCACGCGTGCCGGCCGTCGTGCGGCATCGCGTCCAGGCCGAAGTTCTTGCGCGCGAACAGCGTCTCCACGGCGTCGAGTTCGGCACACAGCTCCCCGGTGCGCGGACTCTCGCCCACGAACTCCACCGCACCGGACAGCTCGACGCCCCGCAGCGCGTCGTACTCCTCGCCCGTGTCGATCACGATCGCGACGCGCGGATCACGGTTCAGGTCCGCCCAGCGCTTGCTGCGCACCACCGAGTACAGCCACAACGAGGTGCCGTCCCAGAGAAACCACAGGGCGCTGACGTGCGGGGCGCCGTCGGTGGACACGGTCGCGACCCGGCAGGTGCGCTGGAGGGTGAGGAACGCGTCAAGTTCACCCGGCGACATCATGATCTTCCGGCCCCGGCGCTGAGTGACGGTCATCCGGCCCCCTCATTCTTCTCTTCATTGGGTGTACGTGCCGCTTTCCTGAAACTCCGTCAGGAAAGCATGGGTGTTCTTCCTTCTGCGCGCAATGGCGGTTAGTGTCGCCCGCCCCACACCGACGCCAGGGGGAGTCATGCCGTCGTACGAACAGCTCAGCGCCCTCCTCGACCCGGCGAGCACCGTCCTGATCACGGTGGAGTGCCAGCAGGGCGTCGTCGGACCCGGTGCGGCGCTGCCCCAGCTGGCCCGTGAGGCACGGGACTCGGGAGCCCTCGCCAACGTCGCCCGGCTGGTGGCGGCCGCCCATGCCGGCGGCGTCCAGGTCCTGCACGCCGTGGCCGAGCGCCGCCCCGACGGCCGGGGCGCCAACCGCAACGCCCGGTTGTTCCGCGCGGCCGAACGCCTGCCCGTCCAGCAGCTCACCGGCACCGCCGCGACCTGCCTCGCGCCGCCGATCGAGGTCGCCGAGCAGGATCTCGTGATACGGCGGCTGCACGGGCTGTCGCCCGTCCAGGGCACCGAGGCCGACGCCCTGCTGCGCAACCTGGGCTGCCGGACGCTGGTCGTGACCGGGGTCTCGGCCAACGTGGCGATCCCGAACACCGTCTTCGACGCCGTCAACCGCGGCTACACCGTCGTCGTGCCGTCGGACGCCATCGCCGGGGTGCCCGCCGACTACACCCCCGCGATGATCCGCCACACCCTCGCGTTGGTCGCCACGGTCGCGACCACGGACGAGGTGCTGTCCTGTCTCCGGCGAACCGCCCGGCCGGGACCGGCCGTCAGGCCAGTGTGATCGAGTCGCCGCTGACCGTGATCGCCACCTCGGGCAGCGACTTCTGCGCGGGACCGCTCTTCACGCTGCCGTCGGTGATCGAGAAGTTGCTGTTGTGGCAGGGGCAGTTGATCACGCCGTCCGCGATGCTCTTCACCGCGCAGCCCTGGTGGGTGCAGACGGCCGAGAACGCCTTGTACGTGCCCGCCGTGGGCTGTGTGACGACCACCTTCTCGGCGTCGAACACCTTGCCACCGCCCTCGGGTATGTCGGCCGTGGTGGCGAGCGCGGCGCCGGCCGCGGTGGTGTCCCCGCCGCCCGTGCCGCCGGTGCTCGCGGCTTCGGTGGAACCGGTGGAACCCGACGTGCCGGCCGGGGCGGACGAACTCGACGAGTCGTCGTCGGAGCCTCCGCACGCGGTCAGCGCGACGGTGAGCCCCGCGGCTCCGGCGGCTGCCACGACGGCGCGGCGGGCGGGCCCCGAAGCGGACTTGATCGATGCGCTGGTCATGCTGGAGGTTCCTTCCAGGGGGATGCGTGGATCTGCCGAGAGGTACGGGCCGCGGGCACCGCTCGTTCAGTGCCCCCGCCAAGTCCGGACAGTGTCGAGATCTTGACCCGTTCGAGATGAGTGCGGCGTAAGCCAGAGCTGTCGCGGAGCTGTCGGCCGCGCATCGTTCCTGGCCCAGTAGCCTGGGGCGATGCTCAAGGAAGTCACCGCGACCCGCTTCGTCACACCCCTGCGTGAGGGCGGCTCCCTGCCGGGACTCGTCGAGGCCGACGACTTCGGTCTGTACGTCATGAAGTTCACCGGCGCCGGGCAGGGCCGCAAGACGCTCGTCGCGGAGGTCGTCTGCGGCGAACTCGCCCGCAGGCTCGGTTTCCGGGTGCCCCGCCTCGTGACCGTGGAACTCGACATGGTGCTGGGGCTCGGTGAACCCGACCAGCAGGTGCAGGAGTTGCTGAAGTCCAGCGGTGGCACCAATCTCGGCATGGACTTCCTCTCCGGAGCCCTCGGCTTCGACCCGCTCGCCTTCCCGGTGAGCCCCGAGGAGGCCGGCCGGATCGTCTGGTTCGACGCGCTCGTGAACAACGTCGACCGGTCCTGGCGCAACCCCAACCTGCTGGTCCATCGCGGCGACCTGTGGCTGATCGACCACGGGGCCACCATGATCTGGCAGCACAACTGGCCCACCGCCGAGACCTCCGCGGACCGCCCGTACGACGTCTCCGATCACGCGCTCACCCCGTTCGCGCCGGACGTCGCGGCCGCGGCGGCGGAGCTGGCGCCGCTGGTCACCGCCGACCTCCTCGCCGAGGTCACCGCCGAGATCCCCGACGTCTGGCTGGCGGACGAGCCCGGCTTCGACACCCCGGACGCGCTCCGGTGCGCCTACGCCGCCCCCCTGCTCGCCCGCGCCGCCGTCATCCACGACCGCATCAAGGGGACCAAGTGAACGAGCGCCACATCATCCGGCCGGGCCAGGGCGGCGACCGGGACGTCTTCGAGTACGCCGTGCTGCGCGTCGTACCGCGCGTCGAGCGCGGCGAGTGCATCAACGCGGGCGTGCTGGTGTACTGCCGCGGCCAGGACTACGTGGGCGCCCGCACCCATCTCGACGAGGCGAGGCTGCTGGCGCTGGACCCGCACGCGGACGTGGCCGGGGTGCGGGCCGCCCTGCGTGCGGTCGAGGGCGTGTGCGCCGGCGGCGCATCGGCCGGACAGGCGGCGCGCGACGACGCCGGACGCCGCTTCCGCTGGCTGATCGCGCCCCGATCGACGGTCGTCCAGCCGGGACCCGTGCACACCGGGCTCACCACCGATCCCGCCGCCGAGACCGAGCGGCTGCTGACACTGCTGGTGAGGTAATGGATCACACCCCCGCCGTGTGGCGTTGACACCGGGTGCCAGGACTCCTACCGTCACGTCTGCCGAAGGTACTAAGCGGTCGCTCACCACTCGGGCGCATCCGGAATTTCTCAAGGGCGAGGAGAACCAGCAATGTCCACCACTGAGCAGCGGGTCGCCGTGGTCACGGGCGCGGCGCGCGGCATCGGAGCCGCCACCGCCGTACGGCTGGCCGCGGAGGGCCGCGCGGTCGCGGTCGTCGACCTCGACGAGGCCGCCTGCAAGGACACCGTCGAGAAGATCACCGCGGCGGGCGGCAGGGCCGTCGCGATCGGCGCCGACGTCTCCGACGAGGCCCAGGTGGAGGCGGCGATCGCACGCGTCGTCCAGGAGCTCGGCGCGCCGACGATCCTCGTCAACAACGCGGGCGTGCTCCGCGACAACCTGCTCTTCAAGATGAGCGCGTCCGACTGGGACACGGTCCTGAACGTGCACCTGCGCGGCTCGTTCCTGATGACCAAGGCCGTCCAGAAGCACATGGTCGACGCCGGCTTCGGCCGGGTCGTCAACCTGTCGTCCTCCTCGGCGCTCGGCAACCGCGGCCAGGCCAACTACTCCGCCGCCAAGGCCGGTCTCCAGGGCTTCACCAAGACCCTCGCCATCGAGCTCGGCAAGTTCGGCATCACCGCCAACGCCGTCGCCCCCGGCTTCATCGCCACCGACATGACCGCCGCGACCGCCGCCCGGGTCGGCATGGGCTTCGAGGAGTTCAAGGCCGCGGCCGCCACCCAGATCCCGGTCGCGCGCGTCGGTGAGCCCGACGACATCGCCAACGCGATCGCCTTCTTCACCAACGAGGCCGCCGGCTTCGTCTCCGGGCAGGTGCTGTACGTCGCCGGCGGACCGCTCGACTAAAGGCCACCAGGGAGCACTAGGAAGCACTGGGGATCACGAAATGACTGAACTGCCCGCACTCTCCGGCAAGGTCGCCCTCGTCACGGGCGCCAGCCGCGGCATCGGCTACGGCGTCGCCGAGGCCCTCGTCGCCCGCGGCGACCGGGTCTGCATCACCGGCCGCAACGAGGACGCCCTCAAGGAGGCCGTCGACCGGCTGGGCGCCGACCGCGTCATCGGCGTCGCCGGCAAGGCGCACGACCTGGAGCATCAGGCCGCCGCCGTCGAGCGCACCATGGAGGCCTTCGGCCGGGTCGACTTCCTGGTCAACAACGCCGGTACGAACCCGGTGTTCGGGCCGATCGCCGACCTCGACCTGGACGTGGCCCGCAAGGTCTTCGAGACCAACGTCGTCTCCGCGCTCGGCTTCGCGCAGCGGACCTGGCACGCCTGGCAGAAGGAGAACGGCGGCGCGATCGTCAACATCGCCTCCGTCGCGGGGCTCTCGGCCTCGCCCTTCATCGGCGCCTACGGCATCAGCAAGGCCGCGATGATCAACCTGACCCAGCAGCTGGCGCACGAGTACGCGCCGCGGGTGCGGGTCAACGCGATCGCCCCGGCCGTGGTGAAGACGAAGTTCGCCCAGGCCCTGTACGAGGGCCGCGAGGAGGAGGCGGCCGCCGCCTACCCGCTCGCCCGGCTCGGCGTGCCCTCCGACATCGGTGGCACCGCCGCCTTCCTGACCTCGCAGCAGTCGGACTGGATCACCGGCCAGACGCTGGTCGTCGACGGCGGCATCTTCCTCAACGCCGGCGTCGGCTGATCCCGGCGTGCGCTGACCTCGTCGTGGCCTGAATTCGACGTCGACACGGGTGCCGTTCCGACAGGAACGG
>NZ_JBHWUU010000075.1:0-49103 GCF_042737375.1 Streptomyces sp. NPDC060000 | reverse complement strand
CCGGTCCGGTCGTCAGTCCCGTCGCCGTCCTGCAACAACCCTGGCTTCGAAACTCCACCACCGCACCGTCCTGCGACTGCAACTGCGGTACTGCTCCCCGGCAGTTCGTGTCTGCCGGGCCCTGCGTCTCTCTGGGCTACGAGAGAAACCATAACCACGACACCGCCCAATGTCTACTCCAGCCAACATAGGTTTTCGGGTGCCGGGCAGTGAGGTGCGATCTCGAGCAGTGATAGAGGGCGGCACCGGTAGAGCCCACAGGAGGCCGAGGAGGGCTGACCGGGCCAACCGGAGACCGGTTGGCGCCCGCGTGACGGCTGGGAGCGCTGGCTGCTCTGCTACTGGGGACGGCGACCGGTGGCATGCCCGGCGGGGCCGTCGGACAGGGCGATGCGGGCCGTGATGCGCTTGCCGACAGGCTCCTGCTCGGTGAACAGTTCCTCGGTGACAGCCTTGACGATCTCCAGGCCGTGCTGGCCGACCCTGTCGGGATCGGCGGCCCGGGCAGCGGGCACGGTGGGGTCGCTGTCCCACACGACGACGTCCACGGCGCGGGCGTTGATGCGCAGTTCCAGCAGAACAGGGCCGGGCGCGTATTTGCAGGCGTTGGTGACCAGCTCGCTGACCACCAGCTGGGTGAGATCTCTCGCACGAGCGGTCGCGGACAGGTGATGGTCGACGTGGGCCTGGTCGAGGAAGGCGACGGCGTGGTGGCGGGCTTCGGCGATGCAGCCGTCGTCCCCGCTCAAGGCGTAGTCGGCCCGCATCACGTAAGCATTCGGCGCCCTACAACCGTCACCGTCGGCATGAGATCCCACGCGTTCGCCCTCACTCCCCCGTTCACGCGCCAGTACCCACGACGGCGTCATACATGCCACCAGGCGTGTCGTCCGGCACGGCTGCCTAGGTGCATGCCGCCGCAGCGGTGGGGCAGAATCGTCCGGGTACGCCCTGCGTGGACAAGCCTAGGCGCAGTCGAGGAGACGGTGAGCAACATCCAGAAGGAAGACCGGCCAGGCCGGCTCTCCATCCAGCCCGAAGTGGTCGACGGTGTGCTCGTCGTGACCGTGCACGGCGAGATCGACCACGACGTCAAAGACGTCCTCAGCCAGGCGCTGATGTCCGAGGACGGCACGACGCCGCCCCGGATCGTGGCGGACCTCAGCGGCGTGACCTTCATGGACTCCAGCGGGATCAACGTCTTCGTCACGGCCCACCGGCGCGTGAGCAGCGCTCAGGGGTGGCTGCGCATTGCCGGAGCCCAGGAGTCCGTCGTGCGTCTACTCCACCTGGTCGGTATCGACGAGGTCATTCCCTGCCACCCGACCATCGAGCAGGCCCTGAGCACCTGAGGCCCCGCCCGGGCCGACCCGTGGCGTCCTACTGAGGCGAGCGCCGCTGCACAGCCGCCTACACCCCCGGAACACCGTTGGACCGGTCGGCCGTCGCGTGGGAGTCGACCGCATGCCGCAGCTGGGCGTTCTCCTGCCGAAGGCGGGCTACCGTGTCGTCACGCGGCCCGGCAGGCACGGCCCGCTGCTTCGCGGGAGGTCTTGCTGACGGGGCTTCATATGGGGCGGGGCGCGGGCTGCCCCATACACCCGTCCCGGACGGCAACAACAAGATGCACCTCCGCTCGACACGAAGATCACACAGGGCATCAGGACTCTTCGGCGACCGCGGCTGCCTGAGCAAGCCGGAGTTGCGTTGCCAGATCAGGCGTCGACGCCGGCGTTCGCGCGACAAGCCGGTCGTTGTTGCCACCTGCGGCTGTTCCTGCCGACGAAGGGACCTCAACTCCCGACAGCCTCTGCGATCTGCAGGGCGGCCTGGGCGGGTGTGAGGTGCGTGGTGTCGACGACCTCGGCCTCGCCGTGTAGCCACGTGCGGGCCGCCTCGGCATAAGGCTCGAGGTACTTGAGGCGGAACGGGGAGGGGACGGGAGTGGCTCCCTCGATTCGCCTGCGGAGGGTGTCCTGGTCCGCATGGAGAACGAAGTGCTGCACCGGAATGGCGTGTTGGGCGAGGCCCGTGCTGATCTCGCGCCAGTACTGCTCGACCAGGACAGTCATGGGCATCACCAGAGTGCCGCCCGTGTAGTCGAGTACGCGGCGCGCGGTCTCGACGACGAGCTGTCGCCACGGTGGCCAGTGCTGGAAGTTGTCCGTCCCGGGCAGCCCCGGCGTGATGTCCATGAGTGTCTCGCCGACCTTCTCGGCATCGAACACCCGTGAATCCGGGATCAGTTGTTGCACGAACGCACTGGTCGTCGTCTTGCCTGCACCGTGAGTGCCATTGAGCCATACGATCATGAGACCCGACACTAGATGATCGATCCAAGGGGTTTGGTGGTCGTAGGGGTTCAGTGCTCGCATGACCGGTTGGTGGGTGCGATCGCACCTGATTCACCGTCCCCGCATCACCTCCCGATCGAGCCGTCGATCTGCTCGCGCAGGATGTCCGCGTGACCGGCGTGCCGGGCGGTCTCCTCGATCATGTGGACCAGCACCCAGCGCATCGACGGCGGCGGGGTCTCGCGCAGCGAACGGGCGCCGGGGCGGTCCAGGTCGGTGCAGGCGAGAGCGACCTCGTTGGCCCGGGCGACCGCCTCGCGATAGGCGTCCGCCAGGTTCGAGGCGGTGTCGTCGGCGGACACCGCAGCCTCGTCCTCCCAGCTCTCGCGGTCGGCGCCGGCGTAGGCCCAGACGAACCAGTTGAGCTCGACGGCCGTCAGGTGCTTGAGCAGTTGGAGCAGGCTGGTCCCGGAAGGGACACCGGCCGTGCGGACCGCCGGCTCCGGGACACCGGCCGCCTTCGCGAGGACGGACTCGCGCAGGTAGTCCAGGAAGGTCAGCAAGGTGGTCTTCTCGTCGGCGTTCAGGCCGGGAGGTCGAAGATCCGGGCGGGGCTCCATAGTCGTCATGGTGGAACCGTAGGTGATTGATTCAAGCCGTCAGTGGTCATATGCAGTCAGCGATCGCATGACGGGTTGCGTGGGCGGCTGTTGTGTCAGTCGTATCCCGCCCGCTCAACTTCCGGCACCGAAGCGCGAATTGATGGCGCACGCTCAAGGTTTACGGACACGAGACGTCCGCTCATGCGCGCTGTCGCCTCAGGTCACCGGCCTCGGGCCGAGGTCGATTCGACGCTGCCGTGGATCGAGATCACCGCCGGTGAGCTGGCTGCGGGCCAGTAATAGCAAGCCGGTGTGCGGCCGGCAGGCCGACGGTACCCCCCACCCGCCGTGTTCCGGGTCGGGGTCGGTGCGGCCACCTGGTTCGTCTCGTGCCGACCGGCTGTAACGTCGGACCTTATGAGTTGGCTGCCTGATGACTTCGTCCACCCCGTCCACGTGCCCGTGCCCGACACCACGGTTCACCTGCGGCCGATCCGGGAGGCGGACACCGACCTCGACTACCCCGCCGTGATGGCCTCGCGAGAACGCTTGTGGGAGATCTTCGGCCCGGCCTGGGCCTGGCCCAGGGAGACAATGACCTTTGAAGAGGACCGTATCGACTTGCTGCGGCACGAGAAGGAGATAGCCGCGCACCAGTCGTTCAACTACGCGCTGTTGAACGAGGAGGAGACGGCGATCCTCGGCTGCGTCTATATCGACCCGCCCGAACGCACCGGCTCCGACGGAGAGATCTCCTGGTGGGTGGTGGACGATCTCGTCGGCGGTGAGGTGGAACGCGCGCTCGACGCCCTGGTGCCGCGGTGGATCGCCGCCGACTGGCCCTTCCAGCAGCCCCGTTGTCTGGGCCGCGACATCACCTGGCAGGACTGGCTCGCCCTGCCGCGCGCCTCGTGACACTTCCGGGACGGTACCTGGATCGTCTCTTTGAAGATCGTCTGATGCCTACTGATCGTTTCAGAATGAAATACCCTGTGGGGCTTGGCAGTTGGGTGTTGTGTCGGCAGGATCCGTTGGGTGTCCGCTGATCTTGTGCCTGATGACTTGTGGGAGCGTGTGGCCCCGCTGCTGCCGGCTCGTGCGCCCAGGCGGTATCGGTATCCCGGGCGATTGCCTGCAGACGACCGCGCTGCGCTGCGCGGCATCGTCTACGTGCTGTGCAAGGGCGTGAGCTGGCGGGACGTTCCCGCGGAACAGGTCGGCTGCAGCGGCGTGACAGCCTGGCGGCGTCTGCGGGACTGGACCGAAGCGGGCGTCTGGCCGCGACTGCACGAGGTACTGCTGGCCGAGCTCCGGGCTGCGGGCCTGCTGGACATGGACGACGCCGCGATCGACGGCTCGCACGTCCGGGCGCTCAAGGGGGGCTCACACCGGACCTTCGCCGGTCGACCGGGCCCGGCCCGGCAGCAAACACCATCTGATTGTCGACCGCCACGGCACGCCCCTGGTCGTCTCGCTGACCAGCGGGAATCGTCACGATGTCACTCAGCCCGATGCCCCTGCTGGACGTCATCCCACCCCTCCGCGGTCTGCGCGGCCGACCAAGCAGTCGCCCCCCGACGGCTGTTCGCCGACCGCGACGCGCCCTCGATCTCCTACTCGAGCCTGGCCTCACTGACGCGGCGACGTGTACTCACGCACGCGGGTACGGTCGGTCGTATTCCGGGAGGCGGGTTGTCGGGGCCTGGTCAGCGGACGACGTCAAGGACGTTCAGCTGCAGGCCGTTGGTGTACACGCCGTGTTCGACGAGCTTGAGCTTCTGGGTGTCCTTGTCGGTGGCGGGGAACAGGCGCTTGCCGGCGCCGAGCAGCAGCGGGTAGACGAGCAGGTGGTAGCGGTCGATCAGACCGGCGTCGGCGAGGCTGTGGTTGAGGGCCACGCTGCCGTGGACGATGATGGGCCCGCCGTCAGTCTCCTTCAGGGCGACGACCTCCTCGAGGGAGCGCAGGATGGTGGTCTCGCCCCAGTTCGAGACGAGGTTGTCGTCGGTGAGGGTGGTGGAGACGACATACTTCGGCATGTTCTTGTAGTGGGCGAAATCTTTCATGTCCGGCCAGACCGGGCTGAACGCCTCGTAACTGGCCCGGCCCATGAGGATCGCGGTGGACTCCTGCTGCTCCCGCCCCTTGATGGCGAACGCCTCGGGGACGAACTCGACGTCCTTGAAAGTCCATCCGGAGTTGCGGTAGCCGGGTTCGCCGCCCGGGCCCTCCACGACGCCGTCGAGTGAGATGAAGGCGGAGCTGATCAGGGTACGCATGGTGGGTTCCTTGGTCTCTGGTGTGGCGCTTCTTGGTTGCTCACCGCTGCTTCGGATCACGTCCGAGGCGGTGGTCTCGTCGGGAAGGAGTAGTTGCGGGCCGTCCCCGGGGCGGCGGTGCGGCGCGTCAGCTTCCATTGCGGTCCCGCGACAGGCCTCGGCGGCGGCCACAGGGACAGGGACAGGGACGAGTATCCGGGCGCGTGTGCAATCCCCCGGCGGTACGGACCTCGCGCGGACCTCGATGTGTTCGTCGTCCGACCGGACCACCCGGCCGTTCAGGAGCGGCAGGGCGGCCGGCTCGGCGTGCGCCCGGGCGTCCAGGGCCATCGAGTGCGGAAGCGACACCCATGAACTCGTAGTTGACCTTCCGCCCGGCAGCGGCCGGGCGGCCGACATGCCCGGACGAGCCGGGTTTGGCCAGGTCGGCGAGGATCCGGGGCCGTATCGGGTTCCGGGGCACCTCGACCTCGGCAGGTTCTTCGATCAGAGCGACGTCCAGCACCGCTCCAGGATGGTGCCGACGATATAAATTGTCAAGACTAAAAATATTGTCGGTGCACGGCATGCCCTGCGGCCAAGGGTGCTCCCTGAGCGGTTGTCGAGCGGCTGGGTGCTGGTATCTGCCGGGTGAGGCCGACGTCCCGCCGGAAAGGGCGGCGGCAGACAGTGCCCGGAGACGATCAGGAGCACATTCCGGCGCAACTCGTGTTCATCACGGTGCCCCGGCGGGTGGGTACTGTCCGCTCGATATCCCGCCCACACCCGGCGGACGCGGTGGCCCCGTCGGAGATGACGCGGGCGGGCAAGCACATGCTGCGCGAGGAACCCTTCGCGCGAAACGCCGCCCCGGCCCGCCGCAAGGCGGCGGAGGCCCTGGCACAGGGGCTCCTGCCGACCGCGCCTTCCTTCGCCACTTCGTCGCCGCGGCGGGTCGTGCCCGCCCTCGGCGTGGTGCATCCGCCGCGCGGACGGGGCCTGAACAATCACCGCGACCGACCGAGTACGGAGCCGGAACGGCAAAGGAGACCGTCCACGCGTCCGTGGCGGCGGAGTTGGCGACATCGGCCGCGCAGGTGAGGCTTGAGGAAGCGCGTACGAGCGCACTGTCCAGGGGTGCCCAGGAGGGCGCCGGGACGGTCGGAAACCGCGCGGACGGTGCGTCCGACCAGCAGCCGCTCGCCTTCAAGGCGCGGCGGACGGCATGCGCGAGGTCGGCGGTCGTGGGTGTGGGCGCCAGGTCAGGGTCGACGACCAGCAGCGGCCGCTGCGGTCCGGCATCACCGTCCAGAAGGCCGGCGTCGGCAGGCCCGGCGGTCATGTCGGCGACAGTGGTCGCCTGGAAGGTCGGCGACGGGACTCGCCATGGTCGTGGCGACGCCCCTGGTCTACCATCCCCGCATGTCCGACCAGGCGCCCGGCAGCACGCCACGGGCCACCCGGCACCGGGGGCCGGACGGCACCGCGGCGCCCCCCGCGGGCCGGTCGCCCGTCGGTGACGAGTGGTCCGCACGTCTCTGGTCCAGGGCCGCTCCGTCCCGGATCGCCGAGGACTGGGCCCGCAGCGGCATCCCCGTCCTGACCGGCCACCCCGACGGACCGCCGCTGCTTCCCCCCGGCGGGGCAGCCACCTTCGCCTCCTGGCTGGCCGACCACATCGCCGCCGCCGGCGGGGCGAAACTCGACGGGGCGCGGCTGCTCGCCGAGCGGGCCGCGCTCAGCGGACGGGGACGCCGTGGACGGCTCTCGGTCGGCGGAAGTTGCCGTCTGCTGCCCACGAGGGACTGCTGGGCGGCCGTGTCCGACGCGCGCCCGGACGATCCCCTGCTGTGGAGCGCGCTGATCGGCCGGGATCTCGACGCCGAAGCGCTCCCCCGCCGACTGGCCGACTGGCTGACCGCGCACGACGGCGCGGAACTGGACGAGCGGGTCGAACTGCTCGGTCTCGCGGGCGGGGCGGTCAGGCCCCGCCCGGAGCGCGCCTGCCCGCTGCCGGGACCGCCACGGGACGTGACGGGCCTGCTGGTGGTCGACTTCAGCGCCCTGTGGGCGGGCCCGCTCTGCGCGTATCTGCTGGGTTCGGCGGGGGCCAGGGTGGTCAAGGTCGAGACCCCGTCCCGCCCGGACGGAGCCCGGTTCGGCGACTCCCCCTTCTACGACCTGCTGCACGCGGGCCACCACTCCGTCGTCCTCGACCCCGGCAACGCGCGGGGCCGCACCGCCCTGCACGAGCTGGTCGGCCGGGCGGACGTGGTGATCGAGGCCTCCCGGCCCCGCGCTCTGGCGGGGTTCGGACTCGACGCGGAGGCGGAGGCGGCCCGCGGCTGCACCTGGATCTCGATCACGGCGCACGGGCGCGCCTCGGTGCGGGTCGGCTTCGGCGACGACGTGGCCGCCTCCCGTGGACTCCTCGCCACGGACGCGGACGGGGACCCCGTGTTCGCCGGTGACGCCGTCGCCGACCCGCTCACCGGCCTGCTGGCCGCCGCCCTCGCCCTGTCCGAGCAGCCGGGTGGCGGCGGCGTGGTCCGGGACGTGTCCATGGCCGACGTGGTGTCCACCTGCCTCTCGGTGTCCGCCGGCGACGCCCGTCTCGTCCGGCGGGGCGACGACTGGCTGCTCGACACCGGCCGCGCCTCGTTCCCGGTGGCCGCGCCCCGCCCACGCCGTCCCGTCGCCGTCGCCTCGGCGACCGGCGCCGACACCGCGACCGTGCTGCGCAGCCTGGGAATCCGGTCGCCGTGACCGGGCTGTTGTCGCGGGACCCGGAGACGACGGCCCACGTCACTCCGTCCAAGTGCGGGGCGGGCTGGTCAGGACCTCGCACGGGTGCTCGCACCGGCACCGACGAGTGCGCCCGGGAGGAGCAGACCGACACGGCGGGCGGTGCGCTGCCACCTGGGCCGACAGACCATTCCCTCCCCTTGTCCGGCCGGCCTCGGCCGTCTCCTCAGGACGCCCGAGGTTCACACACCCACGTCGGACTTCATCGGTCAGTTGGGCGGCCTCGACGTCGTCCTCCGTCGAAAACGGCCGGTACGGCGGCCATGCATTCTCTTGCGGGAGGTCTCCGATCTCCGTGGTGTTCGAGCGCACGTTGTTGCAGTTCGGTCGGACCGGCCACCGCGACGGAACGCGTCGCGCCGACGCGTCAGCGCACAGTCACCCGGCGCCGCCTACGCCCCGTCGTCCCGCAGGAGCAGCGCGAGCAGCCCGGGAAAGCGCCCGTCGAACTCCTCGCGGCGCAGCCGGTTGACCCGCCTCGGGCCCTCGTCGCGCTGTTCACCCAGGCCGGCGCCGCGCAGCACCGAGAAGTGGTGACTCAGCGCGGCCTTGCCGACGGGTACGTCGAAGCTGCCGCAGCTGCGCGTCCAGTCGGCGGAGCCCGCCAGCTCGCGGATCAGCTTGATGCGCACGGGGTCGGAGACCGCGGACAGCGCTGTGAGCACGGACACCTCCTCGGGATCCGTGTGCACCGGCGCCGCGCGGTGACCACCGTCCGTCGCGCGGGGCAACGTCGTCGTCCTGGCTGTCGGACGTCGACGCCTAACGCGCGGTCCGCCCTCGAACCTCCGCGCCGGGCGTTGCGGCAGCCTAGCTCTTCGAGTCCGGCTTCCAGTCCTGGACCAGGAGTCCGAGCAGCACCTGGTCCAGGAACTCGCCCAGCACCCAGGCCGAGGAGCGCAGCACGCCCTCGCGGACGAAGCCGTTGCGCTCGGCCGACCGCAGCATCGCGGCGTTGTCCGACAGCGTCTCGATCTGCAGCCGCTGCAGGCCGCGCACCACGAAACCGTAGTGACACAGCACCGCGACCACGTCGGTGCCGTAGCCCTTGCCGCGGGAGGCCGGCAGCAGCCCCAGCCCGATATGAGCGAACCGGTTGTGGTTGTCGATGCCCCACAGCACCGCGGTACCGACCAGCGTGCCGCCCTCCAGCTCCACCACGGAGAACTGGACGTGCCCCTGTTCCTTCTCGTCCACCACGAGTCGCGGGTCCTTCGAGCCGGGCGTGATCGGTCGCCACGGCCCGCCTTCGGCCCGCGAGGAGTTGACGACGTCGTCGTAGAGTTCGGCCCGCAGGATCGGGATGTCGTCCTCGTGCCGGGCCCTGAGCCCGACCTTGCTGCCTCGTAGCATGCAAGCTTCCTATCCGGCCGGGCCGGCCGGTGGCAAACCAATAAGCGATCACGTCAGTCGGTATGACGGCGGTGGCGGACGAGTGGCGCCGATCTCGACCGCCCGCCGTGCAACTGCGCGTTTCCCGGACGGACTTGAGGCTGCCAGGCCGCGGAGCGGGATACGACCCGCGCGCTCAGTCGGCATGGCCGGCAACGCTGGTCAGGCTGTCGTGGGCCGCACGGTTTCGCACCTGTTCGCGTGGGCGGCGGTGGGCGGGTGTCGGGGCGGTGAGAACGGCGAGGCAGGCGATGACGAGGGCGATGCCCGCCCAGCCGGCGACGGGGAGGCGTTCGCCGACGACCAGGACGGCGAGGACGGCCGCGACCGCCGGTTCGAGCATGGACAAGGCGGTGGCGGTGCTGGCCGGTACGTGGGCGAGTCCCCAGCCGAACAGGACGTACCCGGCGAACATGGGGACGATCGCCATGTACGTGCCGACGGCGGCGTTGGACCAGGAGGCGACGAGCGGGGCTCCGGTGGCCAGTAGAACGGGCAGGAGGAGCAGGCCGCCGAGTCCGAAGACGGCGCCCATCGCCGCACGGGACGGGGTCCCACGGGTGATGAGCCGATGCGCGGCCCAGGAGTAGAGGGCGTAGGTCGCGGCGGCGACGAGGCCGAGGGCGACGCCGAGCAGCATGGCGGGAGTGGATGCCTGTTCCGTGCCGTCGGCGGCGTGGGCGGCTTCGGCCACGCACAACAGCGTGGTGCCGAGCAGACCGAGAGCGGCCGAGGCCGTCCAGCGACGGGTGAGGCGGCGGCCGTCCCTGACGCGTTCGACGAGGGCCGAGGCGAGCGGGGCGGTGCCGATCGACACCACGGTGCCCACGGCCACCCCGGCCAGGTGCATGGAGCTGTAGAACGCCAGGGGATAGACAGCCACCGAGGCCGCGCCGAGCAGCACTGTGCCGCGCTGGTCGCGCAGAGCGGCGGTGTTGCGGGCGATCTGCCCCGTTGCGGTGAGGGCCTGGAGGAGCCCGCCCAGGCCCATGGCGACGGCGCCGATGGCCAGCGGGCCCACGGCCGGAGCGAGAGTGGCCGCCGTGCCCGTTGTCCCCCACAGCACGGAGGCGGCCAGCACGCACAGCGCCCCGGCGCCTGCGGACCGGCCACGTTCGGTGCCTGTCACAGCCGGTCCAGCAGCGTGACGGCCATCGAGCGGGCGTGCTGGACACGCTCACCGTCGCCCTCCAGGCCGGCCCGGGCCATCGCGCCCTCCAGCAGGAAGGAGAGGTGCTCGGCCAGCGCACGAGCTGCTTCCGGCCGGCCGGGCAGCAGCTTCTCGAGGTGGTCGGCGATCAGGCGCTCCACCTCTTCCTTGTGGGCGCGGACCACGGCGCGTCCCTCGTCACCGGCCGGCAGTTCGGCGGCGGCGTTGAGCAGACCGCAGCCCCGGAAGCCGTGCTCGTAGGCGAACGCCGCGTGGTCGGCGTACGCGTCGAACACCGCCAGCACGCCCTCGCGGGGGCCTTGTGCCCGTTCCGAGCGGGCCCGGTACAGGCCGAGCCACTCCTCGTGCCGGGTGTCGAGATAGACCCGGACCAGATCGGCCTTGGAGGAGAAGTTGTTGTACAGGCTCATCTTCGCCACGCCGGCCTCTGCCGTGATCGTGTCGATGCCGGTCGCCGCCACGCCGTCCGCGTAGAAGCGGCGCGCTGCCACCTCCAGCAGCCGCTCCCGCGCCGGCCGCCGACGACCGCTTCCGCTTCCGCTTCCGCTTCCGGGCACGCTCATCACAACCAATCTAGGTAGGTAGGTCTACCTAGATTACGGGTCGAGGTCCAGGTTTTGGTGGGCCGGGTCTGCGGCCCCGGCGGTCAGGACCTTGCGGGCGTTCCCTCGGACCGGGCCTGTCGGCGGGTGTAGAGGCGGCCTCGACGCTTGGCCGTGCGCAGGAACATGACCGTGGGGATGGTGCAGACGAGGATGGCGAAGATGCTGGCCTCCGGACCGAAGCCGCCTCCGGTGATCGCGTCGGGGCCCGACAGCACGCCGTGCAGCAGGCCGACGGGCATGTCGTCGTTGCCGGAGACCGTGACACCGAAGATGCCGCTCAGGGCGAAGTTCCAGCCGAAGTGCAGGCCGATCGGCAGCCACAGGGTGCGGGTGGCCGCGTAGGCAGCGCCGAGCATCAGGCCGGCTTCGATGGCGATGGCGAGCGCGCCCCACACCGTGGCACCGGAGTTGACCAGATGGAGGGCTCCGAACAGCAGGCCCGAGAGCGCCAAGGCACCGCGCGTACCGGCGAGATCCTCGACGAGGCGGAAGACGATGCCGCGGAAGAGGAGTTCCTCGACGACCGCGATCCCCGCCATCATCCCGAAGACGGTCACCGCGCCGCCGACGGACACCCCGCCCTCCGTACTGTATCCGCCGAACAGGGCGATCAACGCGAGTGTCGCGACGAACATGCCGAGACCGACAGAGATGCCGGTGCGCAGGCCGGATTTGGCCTCGGTGTCGGCCAGTTCGGACGCGGGGCGCTGTTCGAGGATCCGTACCGCCGCCGCGTAGACCGTCAGGGCAAGGACCACGCTTGCCGCGCCGGCCAGCAGGGACAGCACCGGGTTGTCGCCCGCGACACCCCTCATTCCTGCGGCGACTCCCGTCACAAGGACGAACAGCACCACCATCACCCCCAGCCGCACCCCGGCCGGCCACACCCGCCGCGTCGGCTCGAACGGTGACTGTGAGAATTGGTGCTGCACCCACCGCGCTGCCTGCGCGTTCCAGAGCGACATGACATTCCTCCATGATCGACCGGCGGCCCGGCCGCCCCTGCATCGGAAGGAACGCTATGAGCAGAGGGTGCCCTGCAACGTCCCCCTGCGGTGGACGATCACGTGTAGCTCGCACGGGGGACAACGGATCACGCGCGCCACGAACGGCTGGTCATGCGCGGCGAGTTGGCCAGCGGGCGTCGAGACCAGCTCGTCGTACACCTCCTGGGCGGTGGGCTGCCGCCAGTTGCCTCAGCCCTGCGCGTCGACCAGGCCCATCCGGTGGGCGAACACGACAGCCTGGACGCGGTCACGCAGGTCGAGCTTGGTCAGGATGCGCGACACGTACGTCTTGACCGTCTCGCGGCTGAGGACCATCCGGTCGGCGATCTCGGCATTCGACAGCCCCTCGGCGATCAGTTTCAGCACCTCGGTCTCGCGAGGGGCGAGGGCGGCCACTGCCCCTGTCGCGGCGGGGTTTCGGGCCTCGGCCGGACGGATCCGGTCTGCGAACCTGCCGACCAACTGCCGGGTGACGGCGGGCGCCAGCAGGGACTCCCCCATGGCGATCGTACGGATGCCGTGCACCAGGTCGCGCGGCGGCGAGTCCTTGAGCAGGAACCCGCTCGCGCCGGCCCGCAGGGCCTCGTACACGTACTCGTCGAGGTTGAACGTGGTGACCACCAGGATCTTCACGGGGTCGGTGACGCCGGGTCCGGCCAGCAGCCGTGTCGCCTCGATACCGTCCAGCAGCGGCATCCGGATGTCCATCACCACCACGTCCGGGCGCAGCCGTCCCGCGGCCTCCACCGCCACGCGGCCGTCGGCGGCTTCTCCCACGACCTCCAGGTCCGGCTGCGCGGTGAAGATGGTGACGTAGCCGGTGCGTACGAGTTCCTGGTCCTCGCAGACCAGGACCCTGATCGGCCTCGCGGTACCGGTGTCCGCCGTTCGCACCACACCCGTGCCTGCCATCCTCACCCCACCCGTGCCTGCCATCCGCATTCCGCCCATGTCTGCCATCCGCATTCCGCCGGTGTCCGTCATTTTCATCCCACCGGTGTCTGTCATCGGGGTGCAGCCGAAGCCCGGCGGCCGTGCCTGCTGGAAGGTGTGCCGTGGGTTCCGGAGGGGATCCGGGCGCTGACGGTGAAGCCGCCGTCCGGGCGGGCGCCGGCCATCAGTTCGCCGCCGAACACGCCCACCCGCTCGCGCAGCCCGATCAGTCCGTGCCCGCCGCTCCGGCCCAGAGGACTGATCCTGGCGGCGGCCGGCTTGGCGGGCTTCCCCTCGGTGGTCACCCCGACCTCGATGCCGTCGTGCTCGTAGCGGACGGTGACCCGCGTCCGGTGGCCCGGCGCGTGCTTGAGGGCATTGGTCAGCGCCTCCTGCACCACACGGTATGCGGCGAGCTCCACGCCCGAGGCCATCGGCGGCTGCTCCCCCGTCTGCGTCAGTTCCACGGGCTGGCCCGTCGCCCGGATCTGCTCGACCAGGTCGCTCAGTCGGCCCGGTGCCGGTGCCGGTGCGCGGTCTGCTGCGGACGTCTCGCTCGGCCACCCGTCGGCTGCCGCGTCACCGGACGCCGTGCCGTCGGACGCCGTGCCGTCGGACGCCGTGCCGTCGGACGCCGTGCCGTCGGACGCCGTGCCGTCGGACGCCTTCAGTAAGCCCAGCAGATGCTGGAGGTCGGTCAGGGCGTGCCGGCCGGAGTCACTGATCGCGTCGAGTCCGCCGGCCACCCGGTCCGGTGCGTCGGCGAGCAGGAACTGAGCCGCGTCCGCCTGCACCACCATCGCGGTGACGTGGTGGGTCACCACGTCGTGCAACTCCCGGGCGATACGGGCCCGCTCCTGGGCCATCGCCGCTTCCACGCTGTGTCGACGGCGCTCTTCCTCTCCGGTCTGACGCGCGTGTACCGCCCGGCCCGCAGCCCAACAACAGGACAGCGCAAGGAGGATGAGGGAGAAGTCGGACGCCTGCTGAGGTGAGCCCCTGTGGTGCAGCCCGACGGCGAACAGCACGTACAGCCCGGTCGCCACAGCCGCCGACAGCGCGAGGCGCACACCGTCGACACGCTTGGCGTGCGCCCCCGCGCTGTACAGAGCGACGTACAGCCCCATGCTCGCGAACGTGGCGGGATAGGCCGCCAGTTGGTGGACCGCGAAGGCTCCGGCCACCAGGACGAGGCACACCCCGGGCCACCGTCGGCGCACCACCAGAGGCAGCCACAGGACGAGCACCACCAGGACGCCCGGCACGTCGTAGGGACGCTTCGCCAGGTCGCCGAATTCCGCACCGAGGGGGGCCGTCACGGGCGCGAACACCACAGGCGCCAGCCCGACCGTCAACACCCCGTCCCGCACCAGCACGCCCAGCGTCTCCCAGCGCGCCACGGCACCTCGAACGCCCTTCACCTGTGATGACGCCGTCGCTCCGAACACACGCCGAGCCTAGCCAACGGAGTACCACCGGCGCATCGCGACCAGGAGAACACGAGCTCGTGATGATCGGCCTGGCGTCCGCCATCACCGACGGGCTCCCATGGCACCGGCCGCCACTTCCTCGAACTGCCCATCACGGCGGCGGCCTCAAGGCGGCGTGAGACGCACGTCACTTCCATTCCGGCTCGTCTCTTTGTCACAACTCCACGGGACGCTCCGTCAGTGCTGTGCAAGCGTCACCGCAACAGGGAGAGATCACCATGGACGCCCGTTTCGACTTCTACACCAGCCCGGTCGCCGCCAAGTTCGCGAAGTACGTCAACTCCGCGGGCAAGGTCGTGTCGGACTCGGCCCTTCCGGCCGCGACCCAGGAACTGGTGAAGATCCGCGCCAGCCAGATCAACGGCTGCGGCTTCTGCACCGACATGCACACGAAGGACGCGGCGCATGCCGGGGAGACCCCGCAGCGCCTCCACCTCGTCGCGGCGTGGAGGGAGGCCAAGGTCTTCACCGACGCCGAGCGGGCCGCCCTGGAACTGACCGAACAGGGCACTCGCATCGCCGACGCCGCGGGCGGGGTCACCGACGAGGCATGGGCGAACGCCGCCAAGCACTTCGACGGTGAGCAGCTCGCCGCCCTGGTGTCCCTCATCGCCCTCATCAACGCCTACAACCGCTTGAACGTCATCGTCCAGCAGCCCGCCGGCGACTACCAGCCGGGGCAGTTCGGCTGACGCGGGAGGCACCCCACGGGCAGACACACGACCCGAGGTGAAGCACGGCACGGGCAGACCTACGGCACGGGCAAGCGCCGCCCGAACGTTCACGGGCGGCGCTTGCCGGCGTCGGGTTACTCGACCTTGGCCCAGTCGAGCGTGCGCTCCACCGCCTTCTTCCAGCCCGCGTATCCTTCCGTGCGCTGGCCCTCGGACCACTGGGGCTCCCAGCGCTTGGACTCCTGCCAGTGGGTGCGCAGTTCGTCGGTGTCGCGCCAGAAGCCGGTGGCCAGACCCGCCGCATAGGCGGCGCCGAGCGCGGTGGTCTCGGCGACGACCGGACGGCTGACCGGTACGCCGAGGACGTCGGCCTGGATCTGCATGCACAGGTCGTTGGCCGTGACGCCGCCGTCGACCTTGAGCACGTCCAGGTGGACTCCGGAGTCCTGCTCCATGGCCTCGACCACGTCGCGGCTCTGGTAGCAGATGGACTCCAGGGTCGCCCGGGCCAGGTGGCCGTTGTCGTTGTAGCGCGCCAGGCCGACGATCGCGCCACGGGCGTCGGAGCGCCAGTACGGAGCGAACAGGCCCGAGAAGGCCGGAACGAAGTACATCCCGCCGTTGTCCTCGACCGTGCGCGCCAGCGTCTCGCTCTCCGCCGCGTCGTTGATGATCTTCATTTGGTCGCGCAGCCACTGCACCGCGGACCCGGTGACGGCGATGGAGCCCTCCAGGGCGTAGATCGCCGGGCTGTCGCCGAACTGGTACGCCACGGTGGTGAGCAGGCCGTGCTGCGAACGGACCAGCTCCGTACCGGTGTTGAGGACCAGGAAGTTGCCCGTGCCGTAGGTGTTCTTGGCCTCACCCGGCGCATAGCAGACCTGTCCCACCGTGGCGGCCTGCTGGTCACCGAGCACCCCGGTGATGGGGATGGCGGCGCGCAGCGGCCGGGAGGTGCGGGTCACGCCGAACGCCTCGCGGTGGGAGGACGGGCTGATGGTGGGCAGCATCTGCCGGGGGATGCCGAAGAAGCCCAGCAGCTCGTCGTCCCAGGCGAGGGTCTCCAGGTCCATCAGCATGGTGCGGCTGGCGTTGGTCACGTCGGTGGCGTGGACACCCCCGTCGGGGCCGCCTGTCAGGTTCCACAGAACCCAGGCATCCGTGTTGCCGAAGAGGGCATGGCCCTGTTCCGCCGCCTCGCGGACGCCGTCGACGTTCTCCAGGATCCACTGGATCTTGCCGCCGGAGAAGTAGGTCGCCGGCGGCAGCCCCGCCTTGCGGCGGATGACGTCGCCCTTGCCCGAGCGCTCCAGGGCCGCAGCGATGGAGTCGGTGCGGGTGTCCTGCCAGACGATGGCATTGTAGTAGGGACGTCCGTTGCGCGGGTCCCACACCACGGTGGTCTCCCGCTGGTTGGTGATGCCGATCGCGGCCAGGTCCTCCGGGGAGAGGTTGCCGTGCCGCAGCGCGTTCTGCATCACCGAGTTGGTGCGCTCCCAGATCTCCACCGGGTCGTGCTCGACCCACCCCGAGCGCGGAAGGATCTGGGCGTGCTCCAGCTGGTGCTTCGCCACCTCGTTGCCGGAGTGGTCGAAGATCATGAATCGGGTGCTGGTGGTGCCTTGGTCCACCGCGCCCACGAAGTCAGCCATGGGTTGCCGCCTCTGCTGTGGGGGTCATTCCTCGGGGGCCGGGATGCGACCGGGAGGCTCCGGCTCAGCCGTCGGCAGGAGTCGGCCGACGAAGAGCTTGTACAGGAACGCTCCGAGCAGGCCGCCGATCAGCGGACCGACGATGGGCACCCAGAAGTAGAAATTCCCGTACTGATCTCGCCATGCTGTGCCGTAGCCCGTGACGAAGCTGGCCAGTCGTGGACCGAAGTCACGCGCCGGATTGATCGCGTACCCCGCGTTGGTGCCCCACGCCATGCCGATGGCCACGACGATCAGACCGACGATGAACGGGGCCAGGTTCGCGCCCGGCGGGGTGTTCAGCAGGTCCGTGACGGCCAGGATCAGCAGGAGCAGGATGGCGGTGCCGATGATCTGGTCACGGAACGCGCCCCACTCGTGGACCGGAAGGTTGGGATTGCCGTTGGCGGGGAGTGTGGAGAACACGCCCTGCGTCTTGATGGTGTGCCCGGGGTCGGCCTTCGCCAGTGCTTCGGTGTAGTTCCACCGCACGATGAGAGCCGCCACGAAGGCTCCGGCGGTCTGGGCCAGCGCGTAGGGCGCCACCTTGCTCCACGGGAAGCCCTTGAACGCGGCCAGGGCGACCGTCACCGCCGGATTCAGATGGGCGCCGCTCACTCGCGCCGCGACGTAGACGCCCAGCGTGACGCCCAGGCCCCAGGCCCAGGCGATGCTGTCGTGGTTTCCGAGTCCTCCTGGTGGCGTCGTGAGCGCTCCGCCGGCGACCACCTGGGCCACCACGCCGCAACCGAAGAGGATCAGAACCATGGTGCCGGCGAACTCGGCCGACATTTCGCCGACCAACCCGGACCTTTTCAATCGCTCAGCCATGGAAGCCCGCTTCCCGCCGGCGTGGAGCCGGCACAGTCGACTGCTCGAGGTCTCCCGTAGAACAGCATAGGGCGATCATGTACCAAGCGCACAAATGGGAGGATTTCCGCACTTCGCGGGCTCAGCCCGACGTCGGCACCGTCGGGCAAATCGGGCAGTAATTCACTGAGCGGGCTGCAATTCGCTGAACGGAACGGCTCGGATTTCCGATTCCCGATTCGATGCGGACCGACGTGCGCGGGACCGGCGCGCGCGGGATCGGCGTCGCTCGCTGCGGCGGGCTGCCGCACAGGAGCGGGGGCGGTCAGAGAGTGAGAAGTCGGACCAGCAACGCCAGCGACGTGCCCGCCGTGAGGAGTGATCCCACGATGGTGAACACCAGGTCGACCGTCGTGACGTCCCAGCCCTGGATCACAAACCGGCGGGGATTCTCCGAGTCGTAGCGGATTACGACAGAGGCACCCACGCGGTAGGCGCCCGCGATGGAACCGCGTCCGAACCTGGACGCGTACTCGCACTCGCGGCCGTCCCGAGCCGTCCAGGCAGCGACCGGGTAGTGGTAGGTGGCTCCTTCGTCGTCGCGCCTCATGTCGTGGCGGACGATCCACCCCTCAGCGGTGACACCCGTGCGTCGTAGTGCGCGGGCGCGGCGAAGTCCGTACACGCCGAAACCGAGGAAGACCGCGCCGATCACGAGCGGGATGAGCGAGAAGAGCCATTCGCGTTCCATGTGTGGTGCGACGCATCGACGACGCCGTCGGTTGCGTGTGGGACAGCTGGGGCATGTAGCTCTTGGGTATGAGCCTGGCCTACAGGGGAGACGCAGGTTGGGTGACCCTCCGCGAGCGGCTGGCCGCAGCGCCGTCCTTCGTCGCCTTCGAGGGCTACGACACGGTCACCGTTCTCGCCGATGTGCTGCGTCCGCTCGGCACGGACCGGGCGTGCACTGCCGCTTCCCGACCGCGCGGTGCCGTCGAAGACACCCGTGGGCAGATCCGGTTCTCCCGCACGCCGGGCATCAGCGTGTGGCAGTGGACTCGTACGCCGATGCAAGTCGCTGACCGAGATCCGGCGGAACCCGATCGCTTCCGGATCCTGCACGCCGGCTGAGCGGGCAGCGCGATGCGACGTCCATGTGGTCAGGACGCCTAGAGCAGGCGCAGGACACCGACGACCTTCCCGAGGATCTGTGCCTGGTCGCCGCGGATCGGTTCGTAGGCCGGGTTGCGGGGCATGAGCCACACCTGCCCGTCCTGTCGTCGCAGCACCTTGACGGTGGCCTCGTCGTCCAGGAGCGCGGCGACGATGTCCCCGTGATCCGCGCTGTCCTGGCGGCGAACGGTCACGATGTCGCCGTCGCAGATCGCCGCTTCGATCATGGAGTCGCCGGAGACCGCCAGGGCGAACAGATCACCGTCACCCACGACTTGGCGGGGCAGGGAGTAGACGTCCTCGACCATCTCCTCGGCGAGCAGCGGGGCGCCGGCGGCGATCCGCCCGACGAGCGGCACGTCCACCCGCATCTCGCTCCTGTTGCCCAGGTCGGGCGCCCACGAGGACCGCACCCGGTAGGCGCGCGGACGATGTGGGTCCCGGTAGATGATGCCCTTGCTCTCGAGGGCCATCAGCTGGTGGGCGACCGACGACGTGCTGGCGAGCTGCACGGCCTGGCCGATCTCCCGCATCGACGGTGGGTAGCCCCGTCGGTCGACCGACTCCGTGATGCAGCGGACAATGGCCGACTGGCGGCTCGTCAGCTCTCCTTCGGCCGCACGGGGGCCCGGCGGACGCCCCCGGCGGGCGGGCACGGCGTTCTCCATCCCGACACCTCCGTACAAGATCCTCGCGGAACGCGACCTTAACCCGCCATCCGGCTCAAATGGAACACCGTTTCGACTGAGTGGCCACGGAGAAACACGTCGGCCAGGAGGAACGCACACCCCGGATGTCACTTCCACGACGTCGTCATCAAGGTCTCGTGGTCGTCGTGATCGTCGTGATCGTCTTACCGCAGTCCGGGCTACGGCCGATCGGCGCCGCCGGTGGCGCTTGGCCGCGCCCTGGCGCTGACCAGGCCGGTCTCGTAGGCGAGGACGACCCCCTGGACACGGTCGCGGAGCTGGAGCTTGGCCAGGACGTTTGAGACGTGTGTCTTGGCGGTCGTCCGCGACAGGTACAGCCGGGCGGCGAGTTCGGTGTTGCTCAGGCCGTGGGCGAGCGGACGCGTTTCCTGGACGACCCGGTATGCGGCGAGGTCGATCCCGGCCGGGACGCCTCGCCGCGTGCCGGTCACGGTCGGCTCGACGGGCAGGCCGGAGACACGCACCCTGCCGACGAGGTCATCGAGCTGGTCGAGGCCCGGCGGGGGTGTCGTGTCGGCCGGGGGCGAGGACCGGCGGTGTCGTCACCGCGTTCATGGTGAGCAGTCCCATGGCATGCCGCAGTTCCGTCATGGCCGCGCGGCCGCCGGCCTCGATCGCGCGCCTGGTCGCCACCCGCGGCGTTCTCGACTCCCGCTTCGGGCGCCCGTTGCAGGTACAGGGCATGCCGTCCCGCTGACTTCTCGACGCGGGCCGCCGCGGGGGGGGGAGACACGTGGAAAATGGCGGGGTGCTTGACACTCTTTCAAACACCGTCGATCAAAAGGGCATTGACGATCGTATTCCGTCAGCGAAAGGGCGTACGCGCTCCGGCTCGCGGTGTAGCTTCTACCCGTCAGTAGGGGCTTGAGCAAGGGTGGAAGTGTGGTTGCCTCTCCGCATACCGATAAGTTCGCCGCCTACCTTCGCATGCTGAAGGAGCGCAGTGGCCGGGGTTACGACCGCCTCGGCAAGGAGGCGGGCGTCAGCGGTTCCAGTCTGCATCGGTACTGCTCCGGCCTCAGCGTCCCGACCGGCTACCGGGTGGTGCACTCCTTCGCCAGGGTGTGCGGCGCCAGTGCGGAGGAGCTCCGCGAACTCCACCGGCTGTGGGCGCTGGCGGACACCGACCGTGACGTACCGGCCGGGACGGCCGACGAGACCCCGGAATCGGAACCGAGACCGACACGGGCACCAGAGCCAGAACCGGCATCGACACCGGCCCCCGACGGGCCTGCCGGGCCCGCGCAGGTGAGTCCCGGGGCCCAGGAGCCGGCCCTGTCCGCGCGGGCCGGTTCCGGACCGGAGGACGTCACCCCGCTGGCGATCACCCTCGGCGAGACCGAGGAGCCGCGACGGTCCCGGATGCCCAAGAAGGTGTCCTCCCGTTTCGCGATACTGGCCGCCGTGGTCGCGGTGCTGCTGGTGGCCGGCTTCGTGTGGCTGCCCGGTGAGCGCCCTGCCGGTGCCTCACCGGCGGCCGGTGACGGGCTGCTGTACTCCCCCGCGTGCAAGTCGGTGAGCATGGGCCAGCACGACGAATGTGTGCGCGAGGTCCAGAGCCTGCTGGTGGAGGCGAAGGGCAGACTCGCCGTCGACGGGGACTTCGGGCCGGAGACCCTGCGCAGACTGACCGCCTTCCAGGTGCTGGCGGGCCTGCCGGCCAGCAACGTGGTCGACGAGGACACCAAGAAGGCCCTCTACGCGCAGAAGACCAGCATGGCGAGCTGGTCGCCGGCCAGGGTGGCGAAGCGGATCCGTGAGGTGTTCGTCGACGATCCCGACTCCGCCGTGGCCGTCGCCCGCTGTGCCTCGTTCCTCGACCCGCTGTGGGTGCTGCCCAACACCAACGGCAGCCGCAACTGGGGCGTGTTCCAGATCTCCGACGCCCGCCTGCGGGAGCTCGACGGCACACCGCTGCGGGCGTTCGACCCGGAGTGGAACATCAAGGCGGCCCACCGCCTGTGGAGCGCCCGGCACGACTTCCACGACTGGCCCTCCTGCGAGGCGGCGCTGAAGGACACACCGAAGAGCTGAGGCGCGGAGCCCCGGGTACCGCCGCCGCGGTACCCGGGGTTCCGGCTCCGGATCACCCGGAGCGGCGTCAGACGGTGCCGTTCTCCCACCACCAGTCGCGGCCGAGGTCAGCCCGGCTGTCGACGTGCTGGTGGTCGACGGTGTACGTCTCCAGCCCGGAGAACCCGCAGGTCTCCGCCTTCTGGTAGACGGTCTTGTTGGCCACGCCCGGCACGTCGAGGTCGGCCGCGGTGCCGTACAGGTGCATGCTGTCGCTGGCCCCGCCGATGTCGGCGTTGTGCGCGATGCTGCGGAAGCCGGAGTTGACCGTGATCGGCTTGTCGCCCAGCTTCTTGCGCAGCGCCTCCAGCTTGTACATACAGCGGCGGACGTTCTCCTTCACCTGTGACGCGCTGAGCTTGCCGCCGTTGAAGGTGCCGCTCGCCTGGTCCATGAACTCGGCCCAGTTGAAGTGGACCGTGGAGCCGTCCGACTGCTCCAGCGCGTTGAGCTTCGCCTGGGTGTTGGGCCCGACGCTGGCGTCGGCGGTGAGTCCGTACGCCGCCTGGAACCGCTTGACGGCCGCGGCGGTACCGGCGCCGAAGTCCCCGTCGATGCCGACCCGGGAGTGACCGGCGCTGTCCGCCGCCCAGCCCGCGACCCGGATCTGCAGCTCGGTGACGTCGGCCCCGGTGTCGCCCTGGTTCAGCGTGCGCGACCACGAATAGGCCTGTGCGGCACCCGAGGACAGCAGCGGACCGAACGCGACGCCGGCGCCGACGGCCAGCGTGCCTCGCAGCATGGTGCGCCGGTCGAACCGGCGGCTGTCGACGGAGCGGGAGAAGAGAGTCATCGTCGTCCTTTCGGAAACGGTGGTGCGAAAAGGTGTGGAACGAGGTCAGTAGGCGAGCTGGAACGTCACGTTCTGCGCGTCGGTGTCATAGGCGTGCACGCGCAGGACGAAGTGGGTGCCGTCCTTGACGTCGGTGGCGACCGTCGCCCACTCGGTGCCGTGAGTGGTGTACGCGTCGCCGTTGTTGCACTTGGTGGTGTGGTCGATGAACACCACGCAGGCGTCCAGGTATCCCGTGTCCGTGGTGAGCCGCATGTTGATGTCACCGCACCGCGAGGACGTGGTGTAGGTGCCGTACTCCTTGGCGGCTGTCTGGTAGTGGTACGTCAGGGTCTTGGCGCCGCCGTAGCAGCTGACCGCGGCGGCCGAGGGCTGTGCGGAGGCGGGCGCGACGCCCACTCCCAGCAGCGCGGCCGCGGTGAACAGAGCCGAGGCGAACGCCCTGCTTCTGATCATGGTGATCTCCGTTCGGGTGAGGGGGTCAGAAGGCGATCTGAATGGTGGCGGAACTGCCTTCCAGGTCCACGCCGTTGGGCACCGTGAACCTGGTGCCGTCCAGGACGTCGGTGGCGATGGTCGTCCAGCTCCAGCCGACTTTGGTCCAGCGGTTGCAGACGCCGGTCTTCTCGAACTTCACGCAGGCGACGACGTAGTCCGCGTCGCCGCCGGTGACGCGCATGTTGATGTCGGTACAGCGGCTCGTGGTCCGGTACGGGCCGAAGTCGCGCACGTCTCCGTAGTGCACCGTGACTGCCCCGCCGTAACAGCTGGTGGCGGCGGTGGCAGTGGTGGTGACGGCCGAGGCGGGCGCCGGAACGGTGAGGCCCAGGGCGACGAGCAGGGCGACGAGGGACGCGCGTGCGAACCGGTCGGTCATGGGGATGCTCCTCGATACGGCCGGGATCACCGGTTGGCCAGCCGGTCCAGATCGGCCTGGGTACCGTTGAAAACGTCACCCGTCGCCGGCGCCTGGATGCCCGGGAAGATCGCGGCGTCGGTGTACTGCCACATCGCCCAGGTCGTGGAGCCGTTCGGCAGCGGGGGCTGGGTGATCGACTGGCGGTAGTCCGCGAGTTGCAGCGGATAGCGGGCGAAGGCGGTGGTCGAACCGAGGCAGTCGTCCAGGACGGACTTCTGGGTGTAGATCATCGGAGTGCGGCCGAAGGCCGCCTCCACGCGGTCGAGCCAGGCCTTGGCGTCGTCCACCGTGCCGTAGGTCGGACAGCGTCCGCTGCCGTCGTCCATGCGTTCCAGGTCGAATATCGGCGGCAGGTCGCCCGCCCGCTGCCCGGTGTAGCCGGTCGCTCTCACGGCGGCGATGAACCGGTCGGCCTGCGCGGCCCCCGTGTCGGCCGACGTGCCCGTGTAGAAGTGGTACGGCGCGACGGCCAGCCCCGCCGCCCTGGCTCCCTGGAGGTCGGTGGCGAGGTACTCGTCGGTGACGTTCAGGCCCCGGGTGGCCTTGACCGTCGCGAACTCGGCACCGGAGGCCCGTACTGCCTTCCAGTCGATCGGTGCGCCGCCGGGGTGCTGGTACTTGGCCGTGTCCAGCCCGTCGATCGGGTAGCCGGCGGGGCGCGGTGGCGCGCAGTACGTGTTACGGGCGGACCAGTCCACCAGTTTGGCCCAGGTGTTCGGGCCCACGGTGCCGTCGGCACTGAGGTTGGCGCAGTGCTGGAGCTCGACGACCCGGTCCTCGGTCCCGCCCCCGAAGTCGCCGTCGATCGTCAGCGGCGGGTAGTGGAACGGTTCCATGGCCAGGTTCAGACGGCACTGCACCTCCTTGACCTCATCGCCCTTCGCGCCCTTTTTCAGTGTCGGGCGCGTGTCGGTGTGGCCGCACACGGTCGTCTGCGCAGTGCTCGATGTGCCCTGGGTCGCGCAGCTGTGCGGTTGTGCGGCCCAGGTGTTCAGCGCCGCCCAGGTCTGCGGGCCGAGCACACCGTCCACGCCCAGCCCGGCGCACCGCTGGAACTCCTTGACCCGCGTCTCCGTCCCCGAGCCGAACGAGCCGTCCGCCGCGATCGGCGTGTACCGGCTCGGCTTCGTCGCCAGATTGAGCTCGCACTGCGCCTCGACCGCGGAGTCACCCGTCGATCCCCGCTGCAGCGTGGGCTGTGCGCTGGTGTGCCCGCAGACCGCGACCGCGGTGGCCGCGGACTGCGCCGCCTGCACCGCCGTGGGCCCGTACAGGGGCAGGACCGCTGCCACGGCGAGGGTCAGACCCCGCAGAAGCGTCCTCTTTCCCATCTGGTGTTCCCCCTCTTGCTTGTGAGTGGCCGGGAACCCTCCCGGCACGGCTCATGCTGGCAGCGGCCGTCCCGAAGCAGACCCTCCTGCTCCGGATCGGGACGCCGGGACAGTCCCAGGCCTGTGACCTGCGGAGACGGGCCACGGCTGGGACGAGCGTGGGATACGGACGGCGGGACTGGAGGTCGATGGGGAGGGACAGCGGAGCACACACGCGTGTGCGGGGCGCTGCGCGGAGGCGGTCATGGACGGCAACCCCGGCCGCCGTCCGGTCCCCCGCCGCCGGGCAGGCCGCCCTCTCCGTGCGGATGGGCATGCGCGGTCAGGAGGGTGGCGCGGGTCGGACCGGAGGTACGGACGGGACGGCCGGGACCGGACCCGTCTCGCCAACACGGGTCAATGTGGCGCCCGTTGCCCTACCTTGGGCGTATGGCGCTGCATCACCACAGTGACCGTCCGTGGCGCGTGAGGGTGGACGACGAGGAAGGCACTCCCTGTGGCGCGGGAGTGCTGCTCGACGACCGGCATGTGCTCACCTGCGCGCATGTGGTCCGGTTCGCCGGAGCGGCTCCCGGCGGCACCACGTCCCGTGTGCGGATCAGCAGTGTGGCGTGCCGCCCGGAGTGGACCCGCACCGCGCGTGTGGCCCCGGGCACCTGGGTGCACGACCACGGCACCCAGCGCGGCGACGTGGCTCTGCTCGAACTCGACGAGCCGGCCGGTTGCGCCACCCGGACCACGCTGTGGAAGGCGCCCCTCTCCGGCGGCACGGTGCAGGTGTACGGCTTTCCCCACGACGAACCGTTCGGCATGGGGGCGGACGCGGAGCTGGCGGGGTCCGGCCACCGGCAGGGCGAGTGGGGCCTGCTGAAGCGGATCCGCGAGGGCGACCCGTGGATCGAGCGGGGGTACTCGGGCGCCGGGGCGGTGGCGGTGGGCGGCGAGTTCGACGGCCGCGTCATCGGTCTCGTGGTGGCCGACTACGTCAACGGCGACGCGAAAGCGGCCTGGATGCTGCCGACCGAGACGATCCTGACGTACCTGCCCCGGATCGAGGAGTTCACCGGCGGTGACCGCAACAACGAACTGGGGTCCTCGATCGGCGAGTTGCCCGGGGACATGCTGGGTGACCCACTGCGGCTCGCGCTGACCCAGGAACTCACCCGGCTGCTCGACAGCGACTGGTCCGGCACCGTTGTCGTCGGCACCGGCGGCACGACCGCCGTGGGCGACTCCTGGCTCGTCCGGCTGGTGCGGACCGCCGACCCGGCGGCCCGGGCCACCGTCAGCGACGCCGAGCTCACCGGCGCCCCCGGGGACACCGTCCTCGGGCTCGGCACCATCGACGCGGCCTACGACGCGCGCGGCAGGTCCGTCGCCGACGTCAGCGGCTACCTCACGGGCCGGTTCGGTCTCCCCGGCGGGGAGGCCCACGAAGTGCGGCGACAACTGCTGCGCCGCAGGCCGCCCGCCTGTCTGGTGGTGGGCGGCGTCGACCGGGCCCAGGACCCGGAGGCACTCGTAACGGAGCTGCTGGGGCAGTTGGCCGCCCGCGCCCGCTCGCGCGGCATCCGCCTCGTCCTCGGCTTCGAGGGCGTGCCACCGGCCGACCTCGCCCACGACGTCTCCCTCGACCCCGAACCACTGCGCGGGGACGCTGCCCGGGGCACGACAGCCGCCGAGGTCCACACGGTCGTCGGACGGCTCGCGGCGGAGGAGGACGCCGCGTCCGCGCTGCACCGGCAGCGGGGCGTACGGTTCTTCGCCGCACCCCGGCTGCCGCCCCGCGTCGCGCCCCGGTTACGGGTCCGGCTGGCCGTTGCCCGGGCGACGGAACCGAACCACGAACTCGCCGCGATCCACGACCGGGCCGACGACGCCCGTGCCGCGCTGGCCCGGTTCGACCACGACCTGCGCCGGCTGATCACGGCTCACGAGAACCTCACCGCCGTCCTCGAACTGCACCGCGTCCGGGCCGCCCGGTACTTCGGCGAGGAGGACCGGCGGCTCGCCGAGCGGCACGCGCCTGCCGCCCGCGCGCTGAACACCGAACCGATCGACCTCGGCGCCGCCCGCACGCTGGTCGGGCGCTACGTCGACGAGGTGAACCGACGGTCAGAGGAAAGGTGACACGCGGAAATGAGCCGTCCGATGTGCAACCGCCCCGGCTGCGGGCGCGGCGTGATCGACGAACAGGGCTTCTGCGACGTGTGCGACCGGCAGCCGCAGCCGCTGCCGCTGCCGCAGGACGACGCCGCGTCGGCGGTCCCCGACCCGGAACCGGAACCGCAACCGGAACAGCAACCGGATCAGCCGGCACGGGGTGGCGCGAGCGTCGGCGTGGCGCATGTACGCCCGGACCCCTGGTACGGCCTCGGCCTGGTCGACGCCGATCAGGCCCCGGACATACCGCTGAGCTCGTCGGACCCGGTCGCCGAGACGCACCGCTTCTGCCCCGACCCCTCCTGCAGGCAGCCGGTGGGCCGCGGTCACGACGGCGAGCCGGGCCGGACCGCCGGCTTCTGCCCGCACTGCGGCACCCGGTTCGACTTCGACCAGCCCAACGGCCTCACCATCGCAGGCCGTTACGACGTCGCACGTGTCGTCGGCTCGGGGGCGTACGGCGCCGCCTACCTCGCCCACGACCGCAACCTCGCGACCCAGGTCGTCCTCAAGGCCCTGCACAAGTCGGTCGCCAAGACCGCCCGGCACGAACGGGACGTGCTGGTCGGGCTCCGGCACGACAGCATCGTCCGCATCCTCGGCTACGAGCACGAAGGACCGCACCTCGTCCTCGAGTACGTGCCTGGCGAACCGCTCTCGGCCCGCGCGGGGGACCGTCTCGAGACCCTCCTCGCGCACGGCGTCCGCGTTCTCCAGGCCCTCGACTACCTGCACGCACGGGGCCTGCTGCACTGCGACGTCAAACCCCTGAACATCATCCGCTTCCGGGAGGAGGGCCCGGCGGGCGCGCTGGACCGGGTGCGGCTCATCGACTTCGGCGCGGTGCGCAGCCACACCAAGGACACCGGGCCGGTCGTGGCGTACACGAGGGCCTACGCGCCGCCGGAGACCGATCCGGAACATCTGCACCCCACCCCCGGCTTCGACCTCTACGGACTGGGCATGACCCTGCGCGAGGTCTGCCGATCCCGCTGGACGGACCGCGCCACGCCGGGCGTCGACTCGCTCCGGCTGCTGCTGGACCGGGCCACGGACCCCGAGCGGCCGTGGTGGCGGTTCGTGTCCGCACGGCAGTTCGCGGAACAGCTCAGCGGTGTCATCCGGCAGGTCGTGGCGGCCCCGCCGACGTGCCGTCAGGTGGCCCGTCCCTCGGCCCTGTTCGGCTCGATGCCCGAAGCCCTGCACGGCGGGCTGGGCGCGGCCCGGCCCCTTGCCCACTGGGTCGAGGCCCGGCCGGACGAGAAGGGGCTGCTGACGATGCCCGCCCCGTTCTCCTCGCCGGAGCCCGGCGACATCGCGGCCGCCCTCCCCGCCCCCCTGTCCGATCCCGACGACCCGGGCGTCACGGGCTCGGCCGGCGGCGCGCTGGCCGAGAGCAGGCTCGCCCTGCGCAGAAGGGACGCCGCATCGGCGGCGACACAGCTCGCGGCGGCGGGCCTGCCCGGCTGGCACTGGCTGTCCGACTGGTACTGCGGCCTGATCGCGCTGGCCGACGGGCATCCGAAGCGGGCCGCCGTCGTGCTCACCCAGGTGCGCAGGGCACTTCCGGGGGAGCTGATACCGCCCCTGGCCCTCGGTCTGTGCGCCGAGCTCCGCGGGGACCGGGCGGTCGCGCGGTCGCACTACGGCACGGTCTTCGACACCACTCCCGCGCTCGGCGCGGGCGGCTTCGGCCTGGCCCGCGTCCTGCTCCTGGCGGGCGAGCGCGCGAAGGCGGTTGAGGTCGCCGAGCAGTTGGCCGAGGAGTTCCGCTACGAGCGCGAGGCGCGCGTGGCGGCCGTCCGTCTGCGCGTCATGGTCCTCTCCGGGCCGGACCACCCGGCGCCGACCGAGGACGACGTGGCCCGGGCCAGGGCGGCGCTGCCCGGCCTCGACGTGGACGAGGCGGCGGCCGCCTCGCTGCGTGCCGAGATCCAGTACGCGGAGTTCCTGCGCACCGAGGACCGGCTGAAGCTGTCCGACGCGATCCGCGCGCTCGGCCCGCACGCGCCGACCGAGCGCGAGTACGTCGCGCTGGTGGACCTGGCGAACCGGCTGCGTCCGGCGCTGAGATGGAGATGGCCGGGGAAGCGTGGCAGAACGGGTCGTTCCCGTTTCGGAGCGACGCCGAGCAGGCTAAGCTCCTAGCGCTTTCCGTCGAGGTTGTGAGCACGCTCCGTAAGGGAACACGCAGCGACACGATCAGGTGGTGCAGGTGGGGGACAGGTCACCCTTGGGGCTCAGCTTCGCCCTGGAAGTCGACGCGCCCTCGGATCTGCCCTACGACGAGCAACGCGCGGACGCCCTGATCACCGTGGCGGCCCGCTCCGTCGCGGGCGCGGCCGCGCGGACGCCGAGTGCCGAAATCCTCATCATGGACCGCTCGTTGTCCATGTCCGGCCACAAGCTGGACGAGGCGAAACGCGCGATGTGCGCGGCGGTCGACACCCTGCGCGACGGCACCCTCCTGGGGATCGTCGCGGGCAACCACAGGGCCGACGTGATCTTCCCGACGACGGGCGGGCCGGCCCGCGTCGACGCCCGGACCCGGGAGGACGCCAAGCTCCGGGTCGTCGGTCAACTCCCGGAGGGCGGAACGGCGATCGGCCAGTGGCTGGATCGTGCCCGTCAGCTCTTCGCCTCGGTGGAATCGCCCGGCACGGTGCGTCACGCGGTGCTCTACACGGACGGCAAGGACGAGCACGAGACACCCGAGCAACTCGGCGAGATCCTCGCGGTCTGCACCGACCAGTTCGTCTGCGACGCGAGGGGCCTGGGTGACGACTGGCGTTATACCGAACTCCTGCGCGTCACCGAGGCCCTGCACGGGACCGCCGAGGCCGTCGTCAGCATCTCCGACCTCACGGGGGACTTCACCCGCCTGATGCGCGAGGCACAGCGGATCGTCGTACCCCGGGTGTATCTGGGCCTGCGCCTCAACAGCCGGTTCCAGCTCGCGTTCGTACGGCAGACCCGCCCCGTCGAGGCTGAACTGACGACACGTCAACAGCGGGGCGCGGAAACGCACATCCCCCTGGGATCCTGGCCCCCGGAGACCCGCCAGTACCAGATGTCCCTCCGCGTCGATCCCGACAGCCTGACCGTCGACGAGACCCTGCGGGCCGCCCGCGTCACACTGCACGCCGAGTTCCCCGACGGAACCCGCCGGCCCTGCTCGGAGACCGCTGCCATGGTCGTGCGCCGCCGTTCGACACCGGGCTTCGGTATCGCCCGCTCCCCCGACCTCACCCGCGTCGAGAACGAACGCGAACTCGGCATGGCCATGCGCGCCTGCGCCGACGCCCACCTGCGCGGAGACCTCGACCGCGCGGACCGCGAACTGCGCCTCGCGATCGGCCTCGCGGAATCCCTCCGGGACACCGAGCGCCTGCGGCTGCTGCGCGCGGTGGCGGACGGCGGCCCCGACGGCCGGTTGCGGGTGCGGCCGGACGTCGCCCGAGGCCGGATACTCGGAATCGGCGTCGACTCGACCAAGACCGCGAGACGAGCGGCCGACCCGCACGACTCCCCGCCCCGGCCCACCGGGTTGCCGCGCGTGTGCCCACGGTGCGGTACGACGTCGACGTCGCCCACGGCCAAGTTCTGCGAGGAGTGCGGACACCGGTACGGGGATGCGGGTGTGGGCGATGAGCCGAGGGACGCGCAGTGACCGGCGTGCGGCTGCGCGTGCCCCATCCGATCGTGGTGCTGCGGTGGCTCAGAGCGGGCGTCCTGGGCATGGTGGCGGTGACGGCGCTGCTGTATCTGGTGGTGGCGAACCGGGCCGGAGAGCAGATCGCCGCCGCTGACCGCACCGAGACGGCCGTCAGGCACATCCAGGCGGCGTACGAACAGGCCGGAAAGGCGAACGAGGCACTCGACGCGGTCTCCGGGATCGGGGCGATCGGGCTGACCGGCACCGGCACCGACTTCGCCAACGCCACCGCCCGTGTGAGCTCCCACCTCACTTCCGCGACGGAGGGCAACGAGGCCGGGGAGCGGGGACTGAGCCACATCCAGTTCGTCCAGGGCCAGTTGGCCACGTGTGTGCTGCTGGCCAACACGGCGGTCCTCGACGGGGCGCCGGGGGTGGCGCGGGCGCGTGACGCACTGGACGACGCACCGGAGTACGACGGCAGGGATCCCGTCCCCTTCACCGGGGGCCTCAGGCAATCACTCAGGGATCTGGAGGAGTTGGAGAACGAGGCCAAGAAGGACCAGCTCCGCTCGGGCTGGCGCGACCCCGGTCTCCTGTGGCCCCTGTTCATCGGACCGTTGGCAGTCATGCTGCTGCTGGTCTGCGCGACCGGCTTCATCGTCGCCCATCGCTTCCGGCGGTACCCCAGCCCGGCGCTCGCCGTCGCCGTGCTGGCCACCGCGTCGGTCGGCGTCGCCATGTGCACGACCGCCCCGCTCACCGTGGCGGTCGCGCTGCCCGTGCTCGCCACCGCCGGTGCGCTCGCGTATCTGGCCTATCGTCCCCGCCTCGCCGAGTACAGGTTCCCGCGCTCATGAGAAGACTCACGGCACCCCTCGTACGCTGCGCCCTGGCCCTCGGGGTGCTCCTGGCACCGGTCGCGTGCGGTGATCCGGGAAAGGACAAGGTGACGATCATGGTTCCGTGGTCCGGCACCGAGTTCAAGGCGTTCTACGCGGTAGTCAAGGCCTTCGAGAAGGACCACGACATCGACGTCGAACCGCAGGTCACCCGTGCCCTGACCCAGCAGCTCGACGCCGCGGTGGCCGCGGACGCGGAGCCCGACCTGGCGGTGCTGCCCAGTGTGGGAGCGATCGCCAAGTACCGGAAGGAAGGTGCACTGGTGAAACTCGACGTCGACACGGACGCGTACGCGCAGCCGTTCCGCGGGCTCGGCATGCACGGCGAGGACGTCTACGCCGTACCCGTCAAGGCCGACGTCAAGAGCCTTATCTGGTACGACGCCGCGGTCACCCCACGGCCTCCCGCGGACTGGGCCGCTCTGCGGTCCCGTTCCGACAGCTGGTGCCTGGGGCTGGAGTCCGGTCCGACCTCGGGCTGGCCCGGCGCCGACTGGATAGCGGACATCCTGCTCGCCGACGAGGGCGTCGGCCCGTACACCGCCTGGGCCTCGGGCGAAGCGCAGTGGCAGAGGGGAGCCGTCAAGGACGCGTGGACCGCGTGGGGAGACCTCGTCGCCGGCGCCCGCAAGGACGCGGCCACGTTCAACTTCCGTGATGCCGCCGAGAAGATGACCGAGAAGGGGTGTTCCCTGAGCCACGGCGCCCTGTCCGCGATGTCGTTCGAGTCGGCCCAGGTGAAGGACGGCGGGTACACGTACGTACCGTCCTCGCGCGAAACCCTGGAGGTCTCTGCGGACTTCGTCGGAAAGTTCACCGGGAACAAGAGCGCCGACGAGTTCATCGAGTACCTGGCGGGCGCGCAGGCCCAGCAGGCCTGGGTGAACGAACCCGGCTTCGCGCTCTCCGCCGACAGCAGGGTGACGGAGTACGCCAACACCACTCAGGGCCGGATTGCCGGGCTGCTCCGCTCCTCCCGGTACACGCTCTGCTTCAGCGCCGCCGACGCGATGGATCCCGACGTGTCCGCCGCCTTCTACCGGGCGGTCCTCGACTACACGAACGGCAAAGCGCTGACCCCGCTGCTGGAGGCACTCGACAAGGTCCAGAAGGAGCTCGGATACGCCCACCCCAAATCCCCGCCACCACCCAGTCCGCTCTGCCGCCCGCTGAACCACCCCTGACGCATCCAGGAGCCTGCCATGCCGGAAGCCGTCCAGTTCACCCTCGACGACGGCACCGTCGTCCTCGTAGCGCCGCCCGCCCGCACCGGCACCGGAGCCGTGGGCCTGGGAACCCGTCTGGAGAGCGCGGGAGCCAGCCTGCGCGAGGCACTGACGCCGATCACCCGCGCCGCCTCCGAGGTGATCGGCCAGTTCCGCAGCGTCGCCCAACGGCCCGACGAGGTGGAGGTCACCTTCGGCGTCGTCCTGGACGCCAAACTCGGCGCGGTCCTGGCGAGCGCCGGCGCCAGCACCCACCTCGACGTCACACTCCGCTGGAGCGGCACGGAACCGACACCACCGACCTGACCGGGCGACCGCCTGCGGCCGTCTCCGGCCGGCTCGGTGCGGAGCGGATCATCGCCATGAGCCGCCACGAGTCCCGGCAGAAGCTCGCCCTGGGCTTCGGCGCCACCGACATCGTCACGGAGCGCGGCGACGCCGGTGTCGAGAAAAGCCCTGACCCGCTCCCTCTGCCGGCGGGCCGTTCAGCTGACCGGGGTGGCGGCGCGGTCGGTCTGTCCTGTGGGCGGCGGGTTTCGCGTGGCGGCCCACACCGCGAGGAGCTGGAGAGCGTCGTGTTCGGGTGTGCCGGGGGCGGCGCTGCAGGCCGTCAGGATCAGGCCGGGCCGGCAGTTCCATGGCGTCGAAGTCGAGCGCGGGCCGACCACGGGGTGGCGGAACGACTTACGGCCGGTGTGGTGCAGGCGCACGTCGTGCTTGGCCCAGGCGGTGCGGAACTCGTCGCTGCGGGTCACGAGCTCGCCGATGGAGCGCGGCTCAGTCCTCGCCCCCGTCTCCGTGGCTGCGGACGATCTCCTTCATCTTCGCCACCGCGAAGCCCCAGCCCTGTTCGACGGTCGGCTTGGCCGGAACCGCGATCTCGTCGGGATTGGTGAGGACGTCGAGCAGCACGGGGCCGGGAGTGCCGAAGGCCCGACGTACGGCGCCCTCGAGTTGCTTCGGGTCCGTCACGCGGATACCGGGGATGCCCATGGCCTCGGCGACAGCCGCGAAGTCGGGGTTGTCGAGGACGGTGCCGAACTCCGGGAGTCCGGCCTGTTCCTGCTCCAGCTTCACCATGCCCAGGCGGCGGTTGTCGAAGACGACGAGCTTGACGGGCAGGCGGTACGTCTTCAGGGTCATGAGGTCGCCGAGGAGCATGCTGAGCCCGCCGTCGCCGCAGAAGGCCACGACCTGGCGCTCACGGTCCAGACACTGGGCGCCCAGGGCCTGGGGCATCGCGTTGGCCATCGAGCCAAGGTTGTAGGACCCGATCAGCCGCCGCTCACCGCGCATCTCGACGAAACGCGAGAGCCACACCGTGGCCATGCCCGTGTCGGAGGTGAAGACGGCGTCGTCGGCGGCGACCTCGTCCACGACGGCGGCCAGCGCCTCCGGGCGGATGTCGTGGGTGCGGTTGTCCAGCGCGGAGCGGACGCGGCCCACGAGTCCCTTGTCGTGCGACGGGTCGGCCAGCCGGGCCTGACCGGTGCGCCACGTGTCGAAGCGGTCGCGCGCCTTCTCCAGGTGCGAGCGGTCGCGCGCGCCCTCGGTCCCGGGCGGCGCGGCGTCGAGCCGGGCCAGGATGTCACGCACGGTCGCACCGGTGTCGCCGACGAGCCCGATGTCGACCGGTACCCGGCGTCCGATGTGAGTGGGCTCGGTGTCCACCTGGATGACGGTGCGGCCCTCGGGATACCAGTCCCGGTAGGGGAAGTCGGTGCCGAGCAGCAGAAGCGTGTCCGCGTCCTGGAGCGCCGACGCGGCCGCCGGGTTGCCGATCAGTCCCGTCTGACCGACCTGGAAGGGGTTGGTGTCGCCCTCGAACCCGGCCTTGGCCTTCAGAGTGAGCACCATCGGCGCGGCCAGCCGGTCGGCCAGCGTGAGCACGTCCGCACGGGCGCCGCGCGCACCCTGTCCGACCAGCAGTGTGACCCGCTCGGCACGGTCGAGGAGTTCCGCGGCGCGCCGCACGGCGGACTCGTCGGGCCGGCTCAGGGGCGCGTTCAGTGAGAACCGTGCCGGACGGTCCGCGGTCAGTTCCCTGTCCCCCAGGTCGCCCGGCACGGTCAGAACGGCCACGCCCTTACGCCCCAGGGCGTTGCGCACCGCCGTCTCCAGCAGCTGCGGCAGCTGGTCGGGAGAGGTGATGGTCGCGCGGAAGACGGCCACGTCGCTGAAGACGGCGTCGTTGTCCACCTCCTGGAAGTAGTCGCTGCCGAGCTCGGCGAGCGGTACCTGGCCGGCGATCGCCAGCACCGGGGTCCGGCTCTTGGCCGCGTCGTACAGGCCGTTCAGCAGGTGGACGGAACCGGGTCCGACGGTACCCATGCAGACGCCGAGGGTGCCGCTGAGCTGCGACTGGGCGCTCGCGGCGAAGGCCGCCGCCTCCTCGTGCCGACAGCCGACCCATTCCAGGCCCTCGGTGGTGCGGATGGCGTCGGTCACGGGGTTGAGGGCGTCTCCCACAACGCCGAACACCTGGTGTACGCCGAGTTCGCTCAGCGCGTCCACGATGACGCGGGCAACGGTACGGGCCACTTGAGTCCTCCGGTTCAGACGGTGAATCGATCAGGGTCGGCGGCATTCCAGTCGGCCGCCCAGGAGAGCGGAGGCTCGGCGAGCAGCCGGCCCGGCTCGAGCCAGTCGTACAGCTCCGCGTAGGAGCGTTCGGTGTAGGGGTCGATGCGCCGTCGGAGCATGTGCGGCCGCAGCTCGGCCGGATCGGTCACGCCCATGGACGCCATGAGCTGCAGCGCGCTGGCCACGGTCGCTTCCTGGAAGCGCTGGACGCGCGGCGTCTTGTCGCCGACGTCGAGGGCGCGGGCGCGCCGGGGATCCTGGGTGGTGACACCGGTCGGGCAGGTGTTCGTGTGGCATCGCTGGGCCTGGATGCAGCCGACGGCGAACATCATCGCCCGCGCCGCGTTGCCGTAGTCGGCGCCCTGGACCATGCGTTTGACCAGGTCGGTACCGGTGGCGATCTTGCCGCTCGCGCCGACCTTGATCCGGTCGCGCAGGCCCGCGCCGACGAGGGCGTTGTGCACGGTGAGCAGCCCTTCGGTGAGCGGGGTGCCCACGTGGTCGGCGAACTCCAGCGGTGCCGCGCCGGTCCCGCCCTCGCCTCCGTCCACGACGATGAAGTCGGGGGTGGTTCCCTCCTCCAGCATCGCCTTGCACACGGCGAGGAACTGCCGGCGCGAACCCACGCAGAGCTTGAATCCGGTCGGCTTGCCGTCGGCCAGCTCCCGCATGCGGGCGATGAAGAGGACGAGTTCGCGCGGGGTCGAGAACACCCGGTGGTACGGCGGTGAGACGACCGTGCGCCCTTCGGGTACGTCCCGGACCTTGGCTATCTCGGCGTTGACCTTGGCTCCCGGCAGGACACCGCCGATCCCCGGTTTGGCACCCTGAGAAAGCTTCAGCGACACGCACTTGACGTGGTCATGTGCGGCTTTGTCGGCGAACTCGGCGGCGTCGAAGTCGCCGTCCCCGGTGCGGCAGCCGAAGTACCCGGTGCCGATCTCCCAGACGATGTCACCGCCGGGACGCAGGTGGTACTCGGAGAGCCCGCCCTCTCCGGTGTCGTGGGCGAAGCCTCCGGCCGCGGCGCCGCCGTTCAGAGCGAGGATCGCGTTGGCCGACAACGAGCCGAAGCTCATGGCCGACACGTTCAGCAGCGCCATGTCGTAGGGGCGGGCGCAGTCGGGGCCGCCGATGTGTACCCGTGGCGGTGTCTTCGGCACCTCACGGGGCGCCATCGACGGAACCAGGAACTCGTAGCCGGGCTGGTACACGTCCCGTTCGGTGCCGTACGGCTCCTCGGCGGCGGTGCCCTTCGCCCGCTCGTAGACGATGCTCCGTACGTCCCGGTCGAAGGGGCGCCCGTCGTAGTTGCGCTCGACGAAGTACTGCTGGAGTTCCGGACGGATCTTCTCCATGAGGTAGCGGGCATGGCCCAGCACGGGATAGTTGCGCAGCACCGAGTGGCGACGCTGCAGCAGGTCCCGGGCTCCCAGCAGTCCCAAGATCATGAGAGGCACGGCTGCGAACAGCCAGTAGAGCGAGATCCAGACAGTTGCGGCTATCGCCGCGAGAGCGGCGACCAGGGGCAATAGGACGATTCCGACGCGTGTCACTCCTGACGCGTTGCCCGCCGTCCGCTTCCCATGCGCGTGGTTCCACCAAAAGATCGTGAAGTGACCGGGGAGCGCGATCGACGGGGCGCGATCGACACAGCCTGCGAAGAGCCCCGTCCGCGAGCCGGCCCGCCCGCGGCACGTGGCCCCGCTCCCGCCGACCTGTGCGGGGGCGCGGGAGCAGGGCCATGTCTCACCGACGGCGGTAACCGGCCGTGCCGGACCCGCGGGTGCGGGGCCGCGGGTGACTGTCTCAGCGAGAGACGAGTTTCCACAGGTGGTCGGCGGTCCCGTTGTCGGACCACTGCAGGGCCTGGGCTCCCGACGCGGTGCTCATGCTGTCGACGCCCAGCAGCAGTCCGCTGTTGTAGTTGGCGATCTTGTAGTAGCCGTCCCGGGCCGGTATGGCCTGCCAGAGGTGGTCGGCGGTGCCGTTGTCACCCCAGACGAGGGCCGTGCCGCCATTGCTGGTGCTCATGCTGTTGATGCCGAGCAGCAGTCCGCTCTTCTGGTTGACGATCTTGTACAGGCCCGTGCCCGCCGCCACCAGGGTCCAGTTCTCGTCGGTGCCGGTGGTGGACGTGGCCTGCACGACCGACGTGCCCTGGGCGGTGCCCGCGTTCAGGGTGTCCAGGGCGAGGCCACTGTTCTTGTTGGTGATCTGGTAGCGCCCGGCCAGCGTGGTGGAGCTGCCGCCGGGGGTGATCACCAGGTGGTAGCCGTCGGAGGCGTTCATCGTGACGGGCACGGTGAGGGAGCCGCCGCTGACGGTGTAGTCCGTGTCGGAGATGGTGATCGGGCCGGGAGATGCGGTGGTGCGGCCGGTGCCGGGTGAGTACTCCAGCTTGACATGGACCGTGCTGCCGAAGGCCGACAAGGAGTTCAGGCCGTTGACCGTGACGGCACAGGAGCCGGTGCAGCCACCCGCTATGACGCTGATCTGGTTGCCCGCGCCGTTGAGGGAGGCGAGGCCGTCGATGCCGGTCTGGGCGGGAGGTGTGGTGGTGAGCATGTTCCCGGACATGTCGCCGTACCACTTGTAGGTCCAGTAGGAGCCGTTGGGTGAGCCTCCGGTGTCGGTCAGGGTGTCGCCGAGAGTGCCGTAGTGGTTCCAGAAGGCGAGCTCCGCATCGCGCACACCCGCCCGCTCGAACTTGGCGGCGTAGCCGATGAGGGCACCGGAGTCGCCCATCTCGTCCGGGGTGCCGTACTCCTCGATGGCGATCGGGCGCGGGCTGATGCCGAGGCTCGACTCCAGCGCACGGTAGGCGGAGACATGCGCGGCGATGTTCTGCGAGCCCTGGAGCTCGTGCCAGGCGATGACATCGGGGACCGTGCCACTGGCCTTGGCGTCGGTGAGGAAGGAACTCATCCAGGTCTGGTTCCACGCCGAGTAACTCGGGCCCTGTATCGGGGTCGTGGTGTCTTTGGTGCGGACCTCCTTGAACGTACGGGCCCACCCCGCGTCGAAGGCGCCCGCGTTGGTGGTGTCCCAGGTCCAGTCGGGCTCGTTCCACAGCTCATAGGCGCTGATGTTCGTGGCACCGGAGGACTTCACCGCCGCGGCCTGCTGGTCGACCGCGGACAGCCAGTCGGTCCAGCTCACCCACTTGTAGGGGAAGTTCGGGTACCAGTCGGGCATGCGGACGACCACCTTGCCACCCGCGCGAGCCGCCTTGGCGGCCACGACCAAGGAGTCGCCCGCGGGAGCCGGCTCGCCGTTGGGCAACTGGTGCCCGCCTGGCGCCATCTGCACGAAGGTGTTCGGCTTCAGCGGCGTGACCGGGGTGTCGGCAGGCGTGCTGTTGTCGGCGAGGCCGTAGAGGCTGCCCGTGCCGACGTGGGTGACGGAGCGAAGGTTCTGCGCGGCGTTGACCACCAGGGTGGTGGACGAGGTGGGGGCGGCCTGGGCGGATGCGCCCGTCAGGACGACGGCGGTGGCGGCCAGGGCCGTGGCCGCTCCGGCGGCGGTGGTACGGCCGAGAGGGACTCTGCAGCGGTGCCGGGGGCTCAGGTACGACATCAGCGGCTCTCCTGAGGAAGGGATGGGTACTGCGGGTGGCGCGGTGTGCCGGTGGGCGGCGCGGAGGCAACCGACCGGCGGCATGGGAGCTTGAGGGCTCGGGGGGGGCTTGGGGGGCGTTGGGGCCCTGGGGACTTTGGGGACTTGGGGACTTGGGGACTTGGGCCCTCGTGACGGGTGAGAGCCCAACGCGGTGTGCGAGGAGCGGGCACGGCGGAGCTCGGCCCCGCCCGACCGGTGGGTCCGGGGTGGCCGGCATCGTGAGTCAGTCCTTGACCGCGCCGGCGGTGACGCCCGCGGCCACGTAGCGCTGGGCCAGGACGAGCAGGACCGCCGCGGGCAGGGACGCGACGACGGCGGTGGCCATGATCGCGTTCCATTCCTGGTTGTTGTTTCCGATGTAGTGGTAGATGCCGAGGGTGATGGGGCGCCAGTCGCCGCCGCTGTCCAGGGTGTTGGCGAAGACGAAGTCGGACCAGGCCCACAGGAAGCTGAAGAGGGAGACGGTGACGAGCGCGTTGCGGCTCACCGGCAGGACGATCGACCAGAAGGTGCGGAAGGTGCCGGCGCCGTCGATGCGGGAGGCGGCGATCAGTTCGCCGGGAATGCCCGACATGAACGCCGTGAAGATCATGACGCCGAACGGCACGGCGATGGTGGAGTCGGCGACGATCAGCCCCCACCAGGAGTTGAGCAGACCGAGGTCGAGGTAGATGCCGTAGAAGCCCATCGCCATGACGATGCCGGGGATCATCTGGGCGACCAGCAGGAACAGGCCGAGCGCGCCGCCGCCGAGCGGGCGCAGTTTGGCCAGCGCGTAGCCGGCCGGGGCGGCGAGGACGAGGGTGAGGACGACCGTGCCGAGGCCGATGAGCAGGCTGGTGCCGAGGTAGGGCAACTGGTCGTTCAGTACGGCGCGGTAGCCCTCGAAGGTGGGATGCAGGGGCAGCAGGTCGGGCGGGCTCTTGCGCATGTCCCGCTGCGGGGTGAGGGACACGTTGAGCATCCAGTACACCGGGAACAGCATGACCGCGGTGAGCAGGACGCCGACGACGGTGTACAGGCGCGAGCGCCGGGCGGGGCGGTGGACGGCGGTCATGCTTGCTGCCTCCTCTGGACGCGGATGTACAGCAGCCCGAAGGCGAGGGCGATGAGGATGAGGATGTTGCCGACCGCGGCCCCGGGGCCGAACTTCGGCAGCAGCGTGCCGAACCCGAGCTGGTAGGACCAGGTCGCGAGGGTGGAGGAGGCATCGCCGGGGCCGCCCTTGGTCATGATCCAGATCAGGTCGAACACCTTGAGCGTGTAGACGAGCCCCAGCAGCAGCGTGATCGCCGAGACCGGGCGCAGCAGCGGGAAGGTGATCCGCCGGAACTGCTGCCAGGCGCTCGCCCCGTCCAGCGACGCGGCCTCGTACAGCTCGCCGGGGATGTTCTGCAGGCCGCTGTAGAGAATGACCAGGTTGAACGGGATGCCGATCCAGATGTTGGCGACGACGACCGAGGTCAGCGCCCAGTCGGGCGAGGTGAGCCAGTCGACCGGGGCCACGCCCACCAGGCTCAGGGCGTAGTTGAGGACGCCGGACTCGCTGTTGAACATCCACGACCAGGTCGACGCCGACACGATCAGCGGCAGCAGCCACGGGATCAGGAACAGCGCCCTGAGGGTGCCGGCCAGCCGGAAGTGGCGGTTGAAGAAGACGGCGAGGGCGAGACCGGCGGCGTACTGGAAGGCGATCGACGCGAAGGTGAAGATCATGGTGTGGCGCAGCGCCGGGGCGAAGGTGGGGTCGTCGAGGACGGTCCGGAAGTTGGCGAGACCGGAGAACGGCGCGTCGCCCGCCACGAACGACCGGACGGTGTAGTCGCGCAGGCTCAGATCGAGGTTGCGGTAGAGGGGATAGACGTAGAAGGCGGCGAGGTAGCCGGCCAGGGGCGTGAGGAAGGCCAGGGCCGTCAGCCGGCTCCTCCGGCGCTGCCGGCGCCGGAGTGCCGGAGCGTCCGTCCGGTCGTCGGTATCGGTCGCCCCGGATCTGACCGGGGACCGCCGCGGGCGGCGGTCGACGCGGGCGGTGGTCATGCGAACTCCTGGATGCGGGAGGCCCGATTGCGGATGACCCGATTGCGGATGGCGGGAAGGCGGAGGGCGGGAAGTCGGGTGGCCGGAAGGCGGATTGCCTGAATGCGGCCGGTTCGCCGGGGGCGGTGACGGTGTCCGGGTGGTCGCGGGTGCCGTCCGGGCGCCGGTGGCAGGGCCCCCGGGTGCGTGGCGAACACGCCGGGTGTCAGTTGCTTCCCTTGTCGGCGGCCTTCTGCGCGGCGTCCAGGGCGGCCTGCGGGCTCCGGCCGCCGGACAGGGCGGCCTGGACGGCGGTCCACAGGGGCTGGGAGATGGTCGGGTACTTGGTGCCCAGTCCGCCGCTGGTGCGGCCGCGCGCCGCGGCCACGGCGTCGGCCCACGGCTTGAGTCCCGGGTTCGCCTTGACCTGTTCGGCCTGCACCGCCGCGGTGGGGGCCACGTACGCCAGGGTCGTGTCCGTGGACAGCAGGTTCGCCGAGCTGGTCAGACAGGTGACGATCTTCTTGCTGACGTCGTAGCGCCCGCTGTCCTTCTGCACGGGGACGGTGACGAACTCGCCTCCGGTCGGCACCGGTGCCGACCCGCCGCTCTCCCCCGGGATGCTGATGACGCCGTACTCGAACCCGGCCTTCGCCGCGTTGCCGAGCTGCCAGGTGCCGTTCTCGCCGAACGCGTAGTCGCCGGTGGCGAACTCCTGCCAGCTGGTGGTCTGGGTGTTCTGCAGGACGTCCTTGGGGGCGTACCCGGCGTCGACCCACTGCTTCCACAGGGAGAGCGCCGCGACGCCCTTCGCCGAGTCCAGCTTCGTGAGGTCTCCGCCGGCGCCCCAGAACCACGGCAGGAACTGGAAGCTGCCTTCCTCCGTGTTGATCGCGGAGAAGGTGATGCCCTTCTTGCCGGCGCCCTTGACCTTCTTCAGGGCCGCGGACAGTGCGTTCCAGTCCTTTATCGAGGTCGGGTCGACGCCCGCGGCGGACAGCACCTTCTTGTTGTAGTAGAGGGCGAGCGTGTTGGCGCCGATCGGCACACCGTAGGAGGCGCCGTCGATGGTGCCCGCACCGAGGATGTTCTGCTGGATCGACTTCGTGTCCAGGCCGAGGTCGCTCGTCTTGTTGACGATCCCCGCCTCCACCAGGGTGGACACGACCGGGTTGTCCACGAGCATCACGTCGGGCGCGTTGCCCTGCTGGGCGGCGAGCAGCGCCTTGTTGCCCAGGTCCGTGGTGTCCATGGCGGTGCGTTTGATCTTGACCCCGGCGTCGGTGCCGCACTTGCCGACGAGTTCGCCCCACGCCGAGGACGCGTCGAACTGCGGGTACGGGTCCCAGAAGGCGTACGTCCCGCCGGTGCTGCCGGAGGCGGAGGAGTCGGAACCGCCGCCGCACGCGGCGACGGAGGTGAGCGTGCCGAGGGCGGCGAGCGCGGCTGTCAGGGTGCGGCGGGTGTTTCTCACGGGTGACCTCGTTGTCTTGGGCCGGCTCATGGGGAGCGGGAGGAGAGGGGGAAGGGAGAGGAGGCGCGCGGGAGTTCAGGAAGTGGGCAGCCAGACGCGCATGCCGCCGTCCTGGCGGTTGGCCCACGCGTAGTAGGGGATCGCGGTCAGCTCGAGGGGTTCCTCGGCCGGTGGGGTGTCGGCGGCGCCGGTGGTCCGGGCGGTCCGGTACGGCCACCAGCCCGCTTCGGCGGGGTCTCTGCGACGTCCTGCGGCCACGACGGCGGTGACGCCACCGAGCAGGTCGGGACGGTGCTTCACGGCGAGCGGCCGGGTGGTGTCGAGCACCATGTCGTCGAGCCCGCCGCCGGGGTGGTCGATCCCTTCCAGGCAGTACACGAGCGGTCCGCGTTCGATCGCCACGCACCCGCGAACCGCGTCGACCCGCGGGTCCGCGGCGGTGAGACGGGGCTCGAGGGCGAGTTCCAGGACCACCTGGTCGCCGGGCGCCCAGGTGCGCTCCAGCCGCAGCCAGCCGTCGGTGACGGGCGCGTCGCTCCGGTCGTACACCGTGTCCCCGACCCGGACCCGGTGGTCGCCACCCCAGTGCGGGATGCGCAGCGACAGCGTCCAGGGCCGGTCGTTCGGGGTCTCCTCGACGGTCAGGGCGATCGTGCCGTGCCAGGGGTAGTCGGTCTCGGTGCTCACCACGACCGGGGTCCCGTCGAGGTCGCCGGTGTAGCGCCCGGTGACGTACTGGTGGATCTGCAGGCCGCCGGAGCCGCTCGAGGCGAGATAGTGCTCCAGGGAGGCCAGCAGCCGCATCGCGTTGGGCGGGCAGCAGGCACAGCGGAACCAGCGGGTGCGGCGGGCCGACTGGTCACCGCCGGTGTCGGTGTGACCGTCGCGGACCTGGAGCGGGTTGACGTACAGCCAGCGCTCACCGTCCAGGGAGACGCCGGCCAGGAAGCCGTTGTACAGGGTGCGTTCGATCAGGTCCGAGTAGCGGGCCTCGCCGGTCAGCAGGGCCATGCGCCAGCTCCACTGGACGGAGGCGATGGCGGCGCAGGTCTCGCAGTAGGCGCGCTCGTTGGGCAGTTCGTAGGGGTCGCCGAAGTCCTCCTCGTCGTGGTGGGCGCCGAGCCCGCCGGTGAGGTGGGTCTTGGTGGCGGTCATCGCCCGCCACAACCGCTCCGCGGCCGCCCGCAGTTCGGCGTCACCGGTCTCGGTGGCCAGGTCGGCGGCGGCGGCCAGCAGGTACAGCTGGCGAACGGCATGGCCCTCGACGTTGTCCGCCTCGCGCAGCGGTACGCGGTCCTGGCAGTACGCCTCGCCGCCGAGCAGGCCATGGCCGAATCGGCCGAGGAAATAGCCGGCCAGGTCCAGGTATCGGCGTTCGCCGGTCTCCCGGTACAGCTCCACCAGGGCGGTCTCGACCTCGGGGTGACCGTCGACGCCGTCGATCTCCTTGCCGCTGCCGGGCGGGCCGAAGACGGAGTCGATCTGATCGGCGAACTTCACTGCCACGTCGAGCAGTTCGGTACGCCCGGTGGCACGGTGGTGTGCCACCGCGGCCTGGATGAGGTGCCCGGCGCAGTACAGCTCATGGCCCCAGCGCAGGTCCTTGTAGCGCTCGCCGCCCTTGAGGAGCTGGAACCAGGTGTTCAGGTAGCCGTCGGGCCGCTGAGCGCCGGCGACCAGGGAGACGATCCGCTCCACGTCGTCCGCGAGCGGGCCCTGGTCCTCGGGCATGGGCTGGGCGAGCTGCCAGGACGCGGCCTCCAGCCACTTGTAGACGTCCGAGTCCACGAACGGGTACGCGCCCTTGAACGCCCCCTCGGCGGCACCCGCCGCCACCCGCAGGTTGTGCAGGTTCCCCGCCGACTCCAGCAGCCCGGGACCCTGCGGAATGGAGGTACGCGCGTTCACCTCGCGGCGGATGCTCCAGAAGCCGGCGCGCACCTCGACGGCGGCGGAGGCGAGCGCTGCCCTGGCACCCGGCCCGAGGCGGACCGGTCCCGTCGAGTCACCTCCTGGGCGGGTCGAGTCCGAGGACGTGGAGGAGGGCGCGGCGGAACGTGGGCGGGGCATGGCTCTCCGAACGGGTAGGTGGGAAACGGGTCGGGGACCCGGCGCGCGTGGGGCGGTACGTTCCGGGATCGGACAGGCACCGCTCCGCCTCTCGAACCCGGTGGGAAAACGTTTTTCTGCCGGGAAAGGTAGAAAGGGCGACGACTGCGAGTCAAGGGGTAGGACCGCAAATCTTCCGCCCCTCGTCGGGGCTGGCCAGCGCTGGCGAACAGTGCCAGGATGCACCTTGCCGAAATCGACTAGGAAAAGGATTGCGCGTGACCGTCGCTCCAGGTCCTCCGCCCGCCGGGCGGGCGAAGCTCACCGACGTAGCCAGACTGGCCGGTGTCAGTGTCGGGACGGCCTCGAAGGCACTGAGCGGCAGCGGGAGGATGCGGCCCGAGACCCGGCAGCGGGTTCTGGACGCCGTCGAGGAACTCGACTTCCGGCCCAATCAGCACGCGCAGAGCCTGCACACCGGCCGCAGCTGGACCGTCGGGCTGATGACGACCGACGGCATCGGCCGCTTCAGCACTCCCGTGCTCCTCGGAGCCGAGGACGCGCTCGGCGCCGGGAAGATCTCCGTCCTGCTGTGCGACACCCGCGGCGACGCCATCCGCGAGCAGCACCATCTGCGCAACCTGATGGACCGCCGGGTGGACGGCATCATCGTGACCGGTCGCAGGACCGACCCCCGTCCACCGCTGAAGGGCATCGAGCCGATCCCGACGGTCTACGCACTCTCGCCCTCCACCGACCCGGACGACATCTCCGTCGTGTCCGACGACCGCAGCGGAGCCCAGCTGGCCCTCGATCATCTGCTGGCGACCGGCCGCAACCGGATCGCGCACATCACCGGCCCGGCCCACCACGCGGCCGCCCGCGACCGTGCCCGCCACACCGTCGAACTGCTCCAGCGCTCCTCACTGGAGCTCGCCACCGGCCGGGTCCACTTCGGCGAGTGGAGCGAGGCATGGGGACGCCGCGCCGCCGAAGCGGTCCTGCGCACCGCGCCGGACACGGACGCCTTCTTCTGCGGCAACGACCAGATCGCCAGGGGCGTCGCCGACACCCTGCGTGAGAAGGGCCTGGACGTGCCCGGCAAGGTGGCGATCGTGGGGTACGACAACTGGGACGTCATGGCCCTGGCGTCCCGTCCGCCCCTCACCACGATCGACACGGATCTCCCCGAGATCGGCCGGCGGGCCGCCCTGCTGCTGCTGGACGCCATCGGCTCCGAACCGGCGCCCGGCCTGCACAGCGTTCCCTGCCGCCTCGTCGTCCGGGACTCCACCTGAGCGGTCGTCCGCGACCCCGTCCGAGCTGTCGCCCCGGTCGGAACGCGGCAGAACGGCGAACGGCCCGCACCCAACGGGGTACGGGCCGCTCCTGTCAGTGGCCGGAACCGTGCCGGCCGCCCAGCTGGTCCCGGTGGCGCGGATCGCCCAGGTACGTGTCCGCGTCGAAGACGGGCGCCGACTTGGCCTGCGCCTTCGTCCGGGACAGCTGCACGATGCGGGTGCCGTGGTCGATGCCCATGACGGCGTCCGACGGGATCACCACGTCCTTGCCGAGAACCCACAGGCCGGTGTGCACGACCAGGAACCGCGGACCGAGGTCCCTGGAGTACTTGCTGACCTTGCCGACGTGACCGTCGGTGGCGTCCACCTGGTATCCGGTCAGGTCGTCGTCCGGGGTGTGGCCGGCGGTCGGCACGTGGTGTGCGCGGTACTGGGTCACGATGTCCTCCCTGTCGTCCTGTCGTGCGAGTACCCACAGATCCGCGCGACAGGCCCGGCCGAACCCGTCACCGTCACCGGCCGCGACCCCGGGGCGGCCCGCACCTGGCCGCCCTCCACCCGGCCCTGTTCTCGTATAGCTACGGCGAACGGACATGTAGCGCTCCGTAACCATCCGGCGACGGTCCTGATCTTCTGACGTTCTGACTGGTGCTCGGTCGCCACGCTGTGGTGATCCAACTGGTTGGCGAGGGAGTACAGGTGCGGCAGGACTGGGCCGGGTCGAGCGCATCCCGTACGAGCTGTGCGGGCTGGTGGCTGCGGGTCGCGGTGCGCCGCCGGGAGATACGGGTGGTGGGGGCGAACCGGTGGCGCAACCCGGAGGACGACCTGCCGGCGGACTTCGAGGACAACCGGGACGTGCACTATGCCGCGCTGGGCCAGCCGCAGGACGCCGGGGAGTTCATCGCCGCCCTCAAAGGCAAGCTCCGCACCTCGCTGGACCGCTTCGAGCAGGCACTGGCGTAGGGCACGACGGGCGGAGTCGCGATCGTCAAGAAACACGGCGAGCCGTGGATTCGTGTCTCAGCGCGCGGCAAGCAGGAGGAGCCCGAGAGCCTGGTGGCGGTCAAAGGCGAGATCGAGCGGCGGTGGGGCACCATCGACCTGCTGGACATCCTGAAGTACACCGAGTTCGACGCGGGCTTCATCACCGAGTTCGCCCTGACGTCGGGACCTGGAGTGGGTGATCGTCAGTTTTCGGTGTCGAGTTGGATGTGCTCGATGCCGTTGTCCAAGAAGGTGGTCAGGTCCTGGGCTTCGGTGTAAACGGCTTCCTGTTCCAGGGCGGTGAGGCGGCGCAGGGAGCTGATGTGGAGTTGGTGGTTGCGCACGGTCCAGGTGGCGGTGACGCGTCCGTCAACAAGGACGGTGCGGTGGCCTGCGACGGACAGACCGAGGTGGGGGGCGTCGATGATGCGGCTACGGTCGTGGTAGCCGAGGATGGCGTTGTCGAAGGCCGGGAGGAACCGGACGGGGGCGGGGGTGTCGGGGTGGGGGCGGGGTGCGTCGGGCAGGTCGAGCAGTTCGCGGCCGCGTTCGTCACGGAAGACGACGAGTTCTTCTCGGGCGGCTTTGATGGCGGCGGGAAGGCCGGCGAGGCCGCACCAGGCACGTAGGTCCGTGCTGGCGGCGGGCCCGTACGCGGCGAGGTAGCGGTGCAGCAGTTGCTGTCCGACGGGATCACTGCCATCGGCGGGCAGGGGGTCGATGTCCCGTTCCAGCCAGGTGCTCAACGGCAGGTTGCGTACGCCGGCGGTCTGGTGCCACAGGCCGCGGGGCGGGAGTTGGGCCATGGGGATGAGGGCTGCGATGAGCAGTTCGCCCAGGACACGACGTGGTGGGCCGGGCCAGCGGTCTTCGAGAGCTTGTACGAGCTCGGTCATGGTGCGGGGCTGCTGGTCGGCCATGACCGCGCGGCCGGCTGCGGCGACCTCGTCCACGTCGATGCCGGCCAGTTCACGCCGGTAGGTTCCCAGCACTCGCTGGCGCAGCATTGTGTCGTGGCGGGCTCGCCAGGTGAGCGCGTCGTCGGCGGTGACGAGGTGGACGGTGCGCCGCATCAGGTGAGTGCGCACCACCACGCGACCGGTCAGCGCATCGTCCAGTTGCTTGGGCTTGAAGCCGGACAGGCGGGACCACAGCCCGGTGAAGGGTTCCTGAGGATCCTGTGCCTGCAGGCCGCACAGATGGGCCACTGCCTCCGACACGGATGTGTCGCTGCGCTTGAGCAGGTGCTGGCGGGCGAGGGCGGCGCGATTGAGGGCACGGGCGTCAAGAACAGTCATGGCATTCTCACGCGGCGGCTCGCTCGCGGGACGGGCGTCGGCGCAGGTCCGTGTGGGTGAGGGAGGGAGGTACGTAGGAGACGTCCAGAGGGCTGATGTCGGTGCCGGGCGGGACGATTGCGTCGATCTTGTCGAGGATGTCGTCGCCGAGGGTGAGGGTGGCGCCGACGAGCAAGTCGTCCAGCTGGTCCATGGTGCGCGGGCCGATGATGGCGGCGGTGACGTCGGGGTGGCTGGTGGCGAAGGCCATGGCCACGTGCGCGAGGGAGTGGCCGGTTCCTTCGGCGGGGGTGAGCAGCTGCTCCACCGCGTCGAGCTTGTGTTCGTCGGTGAGGTGCCGGGGGACCCAGTGCATGCGGGCGTTGTCGGGCCGCGGGGCGTTCTTGCGGTAGCGGCCGGTGAGTAGACCCATGGCCAACGGACTCCACACCAGAACGCCCAGGCCGTAGCGGCGGCAGGTGGGCAGGACCTCCCGCTCGATGCCGCGGTTGAGGAGGGAGTAGGTGGGCTGCTCGGTTCGCAGCCGGTGCAGTCCACGCTGCTGGGACACCCACTGGGCCTCGATGATCTCCGAGGCCGGCAGGTTGGAGGAGCCGATCGCGCGAACCTTCCCGGCACGCACGAGGTCGGTGAGCGCGGAGAGGGACTCCTCGATGTCGGTGTGCGGGTCGGGGTGGTGGATCTGGTAAAGGTCGATGTAGTCGGTTTGCAGCCGCCGCTTCAGTGAGCCCTCGACCGCCTGGACGACCCAGCGCCGGGAGCTGCCGCTGCGGTTGGGGTCCTCGCCCATCGGTCCGTTGAACTTGGTTGCCGGCACGACCTCGTCGCGGCGCCCTTTGAGGGCCTTTCCGACGATCTCCTCGGTCTCGCTGTAGCCGTACACGTCGGCGGTGTCGACAAAATTGATGCCCGCATCCAGCGTCCGGTGGATCATGTGCACGCAGTCGTCGTGATCAGGATTGCCCATTTTGCCGAATACCATGGTGCCCAGGCAGTAGGCACTGACTTCGATGCCGGTCCGTCCCAGCTTCCGCATCCTCACGGTGTCCCGTTTCCTTCCGCCGCCGTACGTGTTCGGTGCCTGCGCCGTCCGGGCC